>CAZDLO010000037.1:0-4723 GCA_964506325.1 uncultured Tangfeifania sp. | reverse complement strand
CTTTAAGTGTAAAAAGCCCGTCCGGGGTTGTTTCACCTGTCCTGATGTTCAGCTTCTCCTCCAGGTAAGACTGTATTTTTTCTCCGCCACAAATAGCACAGGGACCGGTCCTGCATATTTCTATCACATATTTTCCCACAGGGTCAAGATAGTACTGGGAATAGAAAGTAGCTACTTCATAAACTTCAATAGGCTGTATATTAAGCAGCCCGGCAATATAATCCATTGCATCAACGCTTAGGAAACCATTAAATTCCTCCTGCGCAATGTGGAGTAAAGGCAGTAAGGCAGACTTCTCCCTGCCTGCGGGAAATCTCGCAATTATCTGATGCACTTTAACCAGTGTTTCAGCGGAAAAGGCAACTGCAGTGTTTTTCTTCCCGTGAAGCGGATGATTTATCTTTTTATCCAACATTTTTAATCCCTACTATTTAATAACAATCAGATTATGAATAACATAATACATAATTTATCTAATCTAAGCATCCAGTTCCCCTGCAATAACATTCATACTGCTCATGGTAAGAATTGCATCTGAAAGAAAAGACCCCCTGATCATTTCAGGAAATGCCTGGTAATAAACAAAGCACGGGCGCCTGAAATGAAGCCTGTAAGGCGTTCTCCCGCCATCACTGACCAGGTAAAACCCAAGTTCTCCATTACCACCCTCGACAGAATGATATACCTCACCGACAGGAACATCCACCTCTCCCATCACAATCTTAAAATGCCATATAAGGGATTCCATCTTGCTGTACACATCCTCCTTGTCAGGGAGATAGAATTCCGGAACATCCATGTGAAAATTGCCTTCCGGTAAGTTCTCCAATGCATTTTTCACCAGTGTGATACTTTGCCATATCTCTTCCTGCCTGACACAAAATCTGTCATACGTATCGCCATTGGTGCCTATTGGTATCGTAAAGTCAAAATCGTTGTAGGACGAATACGGATTCATGGCCCTGACGTCGTAATCTACCCCGGCAGCCCTTAAACAAGGGCCGGTAAATCCATAATTCAAAGCACGTTCAGCAGAAATTCCGCCAACGTTTATGGTGCGATCCATGAAAATTCTGTTTCGAAGCAACAATTTTTCAAATTGTCTGATGACCTTTGGAAGATTGTCTACAAAATCTTTGATTTTCCTGGTTACAGATGGGGTGAAATCTCTCTCGAAGCCTCCTATTCTTCCCAGGTTTGTTGTGAGGCGGGCACCGCAAATCTCTTCATAAATCTCGTATATTTTTTCTCTCTCCTGAAAAACATAAACAAACCCTGTGAGTGCGCCGCTATCTACACCAACGACACTGTTGCAGATGAGATGATCAGAAATCCGGGCCAATTCCATGATTATTATTCTCATGTAGTCGATGCGTTTGGAAGTTTCAACACCCAAAAGCTTTTCGACTGTCATTTGCCATCCAATATTGTTGATGGGAGAAGAGCAATAATTCAACCGGTCTGTCAGGGTTGTAACCTGATAAAATGCACGTCTCTCCGCTAATTTTTCAAAGGCACGGTGGATGTATCCGATGGTTTGTTCCGTCGAAACGATGGACTCCCCATTCATTGTCAGTATGTTTTGGAAAATCCCATGCGTTGCCGGATGGGTGGGGCCCAGGTTCAGTGTGCTGAAGTGTTTGTCATAATCTTCAGGCCTGACAATTATATGCTCTTTACCTAAATTTTCCATATATGGTTATCTTCCAAAAAATCGATCGTCCTTGTCCGTCCTTGTTTGATCCTCCAGCGGGAATTCCTTCCTTAGCGGAAAATAATCCAGGTATTCAACATTCAGAATCCTGATCAGATTCGGATGATTTAAAAATATAATTCCAAAAAAATCGTAAGTTTCACGCTCCATCCAGTTGGCAGCTGAAAATATTTCAGTGATACTGTCAATTTCAGGCTTCTCTTCAGAAGTAAAGGTTTTAACCCTGATTCTCAGATTAGTACGGAAATTGTGAAGGTGATATACGACACCCAGTGCAAGCTGCTGGCCGGGATAATGAATACCGCAAAGGTCTGTAAGAAACTGAAAACCCAGATCATCTTTAAGAAATTTGATGAAATCAATGATACAGGCCTTATCAATGGTTAAAGTATGAATATCTGAGCTTTCATCAACCGATAAAATATCTGCCGGGAATTTTTCCTGCAATTTGCTTTGAATCAATTGTAGCTCCATAATTTATTTAATTCCGTATTTTTCCAAAAGTTCGCGGTATTCAGGAGAGTATCTTCTTCTCAATGACTCGTTACCGACCAGCTCCTGGATTTTCATGAAGCCATCAATGATTTGTTCCGGTCGTGGCGGACACCCCGGAACATATACGTCAACCGGAACCACCTTGTCAATTCCCTGGAGGACACTGTAGGTGTCAAATATTCCGCCACTGGAGGCACAGGCTCCTACGGCCATCACCCAACGTGGTTCAGCCATTTGTTCATAAACCTGGTTGACAATGGGTCCCATTTTCTTTGCGATGGTACCCATAACCATCAACAGATCAGCCTGCCTGGGTGAAAAACTCAATCTTTCCGAGCCAAATCGTGCAAGATCATAATTGGCACCCATCGTGGCCATAAATTCTATTCCGCAACAAGATGTGGCAAATGGCAACGGCCAGATTGAATTTTTCCTGGCCAGGCCCACTACCCTGTCCAGAGAAGTGGCAAAAAATCCGGGAGCAGAATATCCCTCCGGCGGATCGACAGTATTATATTGCGACATGTCAAATATTTAAAAATTTTGTTATTCGTCGTTGTTCCAATCCAAAGCCCCTTTTTCGTAGATGTAATAAAACCCAAAAAGAAGCAGTGCAACAAACAGCAACATTGCGAAAAATTCCCTCCATTCCATGGTCAGGAAGTTGATGGCCCAGGGATAAAAAAATATTATTTCAACGTCAAAAAGCACGAACAATATGGCAACCAAAAAATATTTTACTGAAAATGGAAACCTCGCATTGCCCTGGACTTCAATTCCGCACTCAAAGTTTTCGTCTTTGCGCAAAGTCCTGATTCTTTTTCTTTTGCTTGCAATAAAGTGTGTTGCAAACATCGTCAACGCAACAAATCCAAAAGCAACCAATGACTGGATCAGTATGGGAATATAATCGGCTGGTATATATATTTTTTCACTCATTCAGATAATGATTGTATCAAATTTCCGGGTCAAATAAATTAGCAAACGAACGCCTGCAATAGTTTTCAGATATACTGATGTCCATTTTTTACTACGAAAACCAAGCTAAATGGTTTTACTATTCGGCAGATAATCGTTTTAATTGTTGTTTGGGATATTCCTCTTCCGGCTTAATTGAAATGGCCATTTGATAGTAGAACCTGGCAATTGCAAAATTCTTCAGGGCCATTGCATCATCCGCCTTTTTTATCGCATCAAAAAACTGTGCATCAACCCCTGACAAACCTGAGGTAGTGATCACTTTTTCTACGACCTTCAATTGTTCCACAGGGTAATTTTCCCAGGGAAGAATTTCATTGGCTTTACGGTAGTAAAAACGGGCTGAACTATATTTCTTTGCCTGCAGATCATCATTTGCACGTTGTACATACGAGGCATATTCCTGCATTTTTTCTGCCGTAATATTGCTGTCTACCATCTTGTTGCAATTGTCAATTCGTTCAAGGGCATATTTATCCGAAGCTTTAAATTTCAAGGCCTCCTGGTAATAAAATACCGCCACTGTCCAAAGGGATTTCTTATAGCTGGCATCACCTGCTTCAATATTTTTCAGGTAGCTCCCTTCTCCCTGCAATTTAATTAATTCTTCCGCCTTCTTTTTGGCCAAGATCCTGTCGGCTTCAATTTTGGCCATGATTGAATCAATCTCAACAATTCTGTCTTTGGGATACTTCTCTGTATCAATGACCTTAATTGCTTCCTGGTATTGCCTTTTTGAGTCATTATAAGACAGGCTCTTGAATAATTGATCAGCCCCGGATATCAAATCCTTGTATTTACTCTGCTTTTCGGCAAGGAGCCTTAATTCCATCTCTTTTCTCTGCTTTTCTGCAATTAACGACGCCAGTAATTTTTCAGCGTCTGCCAACCTGGAAATGGCAACCGGATCGCCCGGCTTAATTTTCAAGGCTCCCTTAAAATTGTCGATGGCCTCCTGGAACTTCTGTCCGGTCACGTTCTGATCGCCTGAGGCAATCAAACGGTTGTATTCAGCCTCCTGTTTAGCCTTCTCCACCTGCTGCCTGGCCAGTAATTGTTCCGCATTGACCAATTTGGCCGTTGCTCTTTTGTCGCCGGGTTTAATGGCTAACGCACCTTTATAATTTTCAATGGCTTCCGGATAATGAATATTGTCAACATTTTGATCACCCATCGTAAGCAGACGTTCGAACTCTGCTTCCTGCCTGGCTTTTTCTGCATTCAGTCCGGCAAGCAGCTGTTCTGCATTGGCCAGTTTTTCAGTCGCCGCTCTATCACCTGATTTTAATTTCAGTGCACCCTTGAAATTATCGATGGCTTCGGCATACTTCTGTCCGGAAACGTTCTGATCGCCCGCTGCCATTAACCGGATGTATTCTGCCTCCTGTTTGGCCTTGTCGGCATTGAGCCTGGCCAGCAGCTGTTCTGCATTGGCCAGTTTATCGGTGGCCACCTTATCCCCGGATTTGATCACCAGGGCTCCCTTGAAATTATCGATGGCCTCGGCATACTTCTGTCCGGCAACGTTCTGGTCGC
>CAZDLO010000036.1:0-33895 GCA_964506325.1 uncultured Tangfeifania sp. | reverse complement strand
TTGTTAACGCCTCTTTTTTTGTACTTGAGTTGTTTAAAAAAGGTAGGAGTTAATCCGGTGACTTTTTTAAACTGGCTTGAAAGATGAGAAACACTACTGTAGTTAAGTTTATAGGATATCTCAGTGAGTTTAAGCTCATCATAAAGCAGCAATTCTTTCACTTTTTCAATTTTGCGTGCAATTACAAATTGTTCAATAGTGGTTCCGGTCACTTCCGAAAACAGGTTGGCAAGGTAGGTATAGTCGTGGTTCAGTTTTTCACCCAGCAATACTGAAAATTTTATCCTGTTCATCTCTTCCGGATGGTTCACCATTTCACCAATGGTGTTTTTTATCTTTTCAATCAGGATTGCTTTATGGTCCTCCAACAATTCAAGCCCCTCATTTATCAGGCTGGCCTTTATAAGGAACCGTGTTTCGTTGGTAAGTGTTTCATGGACTTCTACTTCTCCTAATTCAAGCCTGGTCCAGCGAAGACCGAATTTTTGTAAGATGGCTTGAACTGCCATCTTACACCGTTCAGAAACCATGTACTTGATGTATAGTCTCATTGGGATGATAGCGATGAAATAAGAACCGAGTTTGGCACTTTTCAGATGAAAACTATTTCAGCACTTTAAAAATAAGGAAAAAAGTCGGATTTTGCTCAAAAATATGGTTCTTTTATACCGGCAGATTGTCTTTTTTACAATGCTTCAGGGGGCGTAAATATTTCAGATGCACCCGCGCAAAGATGTTCATTAGACAAGTCAGCGAATCTCTGTTATCCGGATTGATTCTCCATCTTCAATGGACCGCATGGAATTGATCAGTCTTGCCTCCTCATACAGTAACAATTCGTCTGGCTTGATCAATTTTGGAGAAATTAGCTTGTTCTGAAGGTAAAACTCCCTTCTGGTTCCTTTCAACAGGGGATTTTCAGGTGTAAACCAGGTGCCTTCCCTCAAAAAAAGGATGTTGGTAAAACTGGTATCTGTAATATGCCCCTCTTTAACGATCAGGATTTCATCTGAATTGCCGCGCATTTCCAATAGTTTATTCAAATGATCACGGTTCCTGAACTTATAATTGTATTCAATGGAATCATCCTCAATCAATTTTAAACTCTTGATGGAAGTAATATTATATGTCTCATATTCAATATTTTCAACCTCACTTGAATAAGTAACCCTGCATTTCACAATTTGATTATTCAGGTAATCTGGTATGCTCAGAAAATCAGTCAATGAAACCTTGTTCGGCTTTCCAAAGAAATGCTTCCTCGCACGATTCATTCGGTCCTCATGAAATGGTAACCTTTGAAAGGATCCATTTTGCCAACAAATTGTTTCAATGAGCTGCAACATATACCTTGTCAATTAATTCTTTGTATTCCATTTCAGGATCACTGCTGTTAGTTATTCCGCCACCACTCTTGAATAATAATCTGCCATGATTCCGCTCAATAAAGCGGATCATTACCGCTGAATCAAGCTTCAATCCATCAAAGATTCCAAATACTCCCGTATAATACCCCCGGGGATAATTTTCAGTTTCCCTGATTATTTTCAGGGTAGACTCTTTGGGTGCTCCACAAATAGAACCGGCAGGAACCAATTTGCTGAATATGGTTCCAAGTTCTGATTGATATCCGGAACCCAGTATACCAACAACTTCCGAGCTTACCTGTAGCAGCTTTTTATCATGGGCAACTATTTCCTGGAGGAACCTGTATTTTGTAACCCGTACATTCTGCGCCACCATCGAAAGGTCATTGCGTATCAGGTCAACGATTGTTGCATGTTCAGCCTTCTCCTTTTCATCCGACATAATTTTCTGAGCCGCATCCTCAATGGCAGCATCAATTGTTCCCTTCATCGGGTAGGAGGAGATAATGCCGTCATCAATCCTGACAAAGCATTCCGGAGAAAAAAGTACAAAATTATTTCTGTAAATCAATTTATATGGGGAAGTACTTTTTTCAAAAATCCTCCTGAGGCTCCAATTGGTCTTAATTTCAGTGGCAAAGGTAAGATTGACCAAAAAGGTGTTTCCTAAACGGATCTGCTCCATTACTTTATCAAACGAGTTTTTGTAGGTGCTGAAATCAACCGGTTTCTTTAAAAAACGAAGAGGTTTTTTGCTGAAAATCCGTTCAGCATAATTGCGCCTTCCATCTATTGAGAAATATATTCCTTCCTTCGCAGCATCATCCAGGGATATAATAATCGGGTTATTCCTCTCATAATCAATAATAAACATAAATGGAGTACCTTCTTTCCCCATCTCGTTCATTTTTATGATGAAATTTTCAAAATTTGAAACCATAATTTTCTGCTTATCGTCCCAGTATCTGTTGTAGCTTTGGTAGATCAAGTATTTTTACCTTTTCCCTTTTCCATACCAAAACCCCTTGTTTCTCCAATTCCAGTATAGATCTTGACAGGGATGGACGTGTAACCCCAAAGAGTTCTGCCAGATTTGTCTGTGTCTGTTCAATAAAAATTTGGCTATTGCTGCTGTTCTTCATTTTCTGCAAAAGAAAATAGGCAATTTTCTCCCGGATCGTTTTTAGTGACAGGAAAGTGATTTTTCCCGTTAAAAACTGCGCCTTTCCGGAGATTATGTTGATAAAGTTTACCATCACCCTGGGTTCGATGGAAAGCATGGAAACAAAGTCACTTTTGGGGATAATCAAAATTTTTCCATCCGTAACAGCACTCAGATAAACGGGGAATTTGCTTTGGGGACCGAAAAGAAAGGCCGCTGCTACCATTTGTGGCGGATCTAATTCCTCTATTTTTAATGAATTACCAGCAAAGTCGACCATCTCTCCCTGAAGACGTCCCCCAATCAAGAGTATGGCATTATCAACATTTTCACCTGCCTGTGCCAGTAATTCTCCGTTCCTGAACTGCCTGAAGTGGTGGTTAACCTTCTTGAAAAGAGAATTTAATTCTTCTGTGGATATTCCTCTGAAAAGGGGAGAACCGGATAACGCCTCGTACATAGAATAAAAATATTTGTTATTGTAACAAGTGTTACATTTAAAAGTAAATGGCTTCTATACTTTTGAAACGAAATTAGTATTAATAATGTTTAACAAATGAGACTTTTTTAAACGCTCCTATAAAAATAGTATATATGAAACGTGATATTATAAGGATTGATGAAGATAAATGCACTGGTTGCGGGGATTGTGTGCCAAATTGTCATGAAGGTGCACTGCAAATCATTGATGGCAAGGTAAGACTGGTAAGCGAGCTGATGTGTGATGGCCTGGGGGCATGCATTGGTCACTGTCCTGAAGGAGCCATAACTATTGAACAGCGCGAGGCAGAACCTTACGATGAGATAAAAGTGATGGAAGCAATGGTTGGAAAGGGTTTTAATACGGTTGTTGCCCACCTGAGGCACCTTCGGGAACACAATGAAACCACTTTCCTAAAGCAGGGAATGGGGTTTCTCATCCAGAATGAAGCAAAATTGACCTTCAAAGTAAAGGATGTTCAAAGTGCAGTTCACCAGGCAGTTATTCCTGCGAAGACAAGTGGATGTGGTGGTGAATGCCCTGGATCGCAGACAGTTGTTTTTGACCCATCAACCTTAAAACCTATGGGACTGGAAAAATCTGTAACTGCTCCATCTCAACTTAGGCAATGGCCGGTTCAGCTTCACTTGATTAATCCGGCTGCAGTCTACTTTCAGGGTTCTGATTTATTGGTTGCTTCAGACTGTTCAGCGTTTTCAATAGGAGATTTCCACTCTAACTGGCTAAAAAACAAATCATTGGTGATAGCCTGTCCAAAGCTGGACCAGGGAAAGGAAATTTATCTCAAGAAATTGATAGATCTGGTTGAAGGTTCCAAGGTAAATACCATCACTGTATTGATCATGGAAGTACCTTGCTGTGGGGGATTGCTTCAACTTGTTGAGATGGCTGTGCAGCGTTCATCAAGAAAAGTCCCTGTAAAGGCTGTTACTGTCAGTATAAAAGGGGAAATTATAGATGAACAATGGGTTTAATAAAAGTACTTTAAGAATTTGTATATTAACAATATAAAATTAAATTTCACCAATAATGGAAACAGGCAAACTTTTCAATTTATCCAATGATATTGATTACTCTAAAGATGCAGTGGTAAGTAGGACAATTATTAAAAAGTCATCAGGAACAATAACATTGTTTGCATTCGATGCCGGTCAGGGGTTAAGTCCCCATGTGGCACCTTTTGATGCCATGGTTCAGATTCTTGATGGAGAATGCTCCTTTTCCATCGAAGATCAACGGTATTCAATGGGGCAGGGAGACTGCCTTATTCTTCCAGCAGGTAAAATACATGCAGTTGAGGCAGTTAAGCCATTTAAAATGTTGCTTACCATGATTAAAATCTCCGAAATTGGTTTACACAGGGCGGGCTAAAATGGAATAGATGACCCATTCGCTGTCAAATTCAAGTCAATTGTTCCCAGGCATTTAAATAAGTATCCTCGGATTTGTGTATCTTCGTTGAGTAATTCCTGTTCCGGATTTGTGCAGGAGGAGAGACCTGGTTATGCAGGCATTCCACCAATTTCCGGTTTATTGCTGAAATAATTGAGCAATACTCTGGAATTGGTCCGTCACTTGAAATGTTGCAAAGACAAATTTTAGGGGTCTTTATTACCTGAGTCTTTTAGAACCAAAATACATGTTTATGAAACGTCTGGGGACTTATTTAATACAGGGTGTTCTGCTCGTTGCACCTCTGGCTGCAACAGTATACATTGTCTATTTCTTATTTCGGTTTACTGATGGGTTACTGAGTGCCTACCTGGAAAAATATTTTGATTTGAAGATTCCTGGCTTGGGTATTCTTATCATATTGCTATTCCTCATATTGCTAGGAGTGATAGGGGAAACTATTTTTTTTTTTTTTTTTAAGTTCCTGGTCAGCAGGATTTTGGAACGGGCTCCCTTGCTTAAGTTGATCTACACTTCCGTAAAAGACCTGTTTTCCGCTTTTGTTGGCAAAGAAAAAAAATTCCACCGTCCCGTGGTTGTACTGGTCGACGAGAAGAACGACCTATGGAGAATGGGCTTTCTGACAAACGAAAAAATGGATGAAATGGGTCTGGAAGGTAAGGTGGCTGTATATTTCCCATTTTCCTACAATATTTCTGGCATTTTGTATGTAGTTCCAGCAGAAAGAGTTAAACCGATGAATATCTCCCCTTCTGAAGCGATGAAGTTTATAATCTCCGGTGGTGTTCTTGAAATGGATCTGTTACAGGATAAATTTTTGTCGGAAAACTGACATTTTAACATCCTAAATCTTTGGTGCAATTTTTGTCGTTTTTGAATTGTTGAATTTAAAAAACTATGTTATGATTTGGGTAATTTTTATTGGTTTTGCATTGGCCAGCTGGCTGGTCGGATATCAGTTAAAAAGAAGGTTTAAAGAGTATTCAGACATACCAACCTCCAACGGGATGTCCGGCAAGGAGGTTGTTGAAAAAATGTTGCGTGACCACATGGTCAGTGGTGTCCGGATCCAATCTGTGGAAGGCGAATTGACAGACCATTACAATCCTGCAGATAAGACAATTAATTTAAGTGAAGCGGTATACTATGGAAAAAACATTGCCGCGGCCGCGGTTGCGGCACATGAAACCGGTCATGCATTGCAACATGCACAGGCATATGCGTGGCTTGGAATGCGTTCTGCATTGGTACCAGCAGTAAGTATAAGCTCCAAATATATCCAGTGGATATTACTCGGAGGGATACTTCTTATCAATACTTTTCCCGCCTTGCTGCTGTTTGGCATATTTATGTATGCCCTTACCACACTTTTCAGTTTTATCACGTTGCCTGTAGAAATAAATGCAAGTAACAGGGCCCTGGCTTGGATCAAAAGCAGTGGCGTTGCTACAACTGAAATGCACGAAAAAGCGGAGGATGCTCTAAGATGGGCTGGTTACACCTATGTTGTGGCAGCTTTGGCTTCGCTGGCCACATTGCTCTATTATATTACAATCTTTATGGGCGGCAGGAGGGATTAAATTTTCAGAATCGCTGCCAGAATTGAATTTTTATCGACAATGGACCACTAAATCCATTTTAATAGAATCTCAGCGGGTAAAATATAAAAAACCTTTTCAGGATTTTCATAAAATCTGAAAAGGTTTTTTCATTATGCTTTTAGGAATGTGGTACTTACATTTAAACAACGCAGAATGGAAAGGGTATTCAAGGCCCTGCGTAGTAAGAAAAATAATGATGCCTGAGGACAAGTATCTTTGGTTTACCGCATGTACAAAATTCAGGCGAAGCATATCTGTCATTTTCGCACAGTCCTGAAATTAGTTGGAGACAAATAATTGGTCCTTAACCACACATGTTATCCGAATACGAGCAAATAATTTTGGTTAAATTACTGATTTATAGCAGATTGATCCTAGGTGTTATTGTGAAAAATGCCATATTACAAATGTAACATATCGGAAATTTGTAACAGGCAGGGTAGGAGGTCCTGCTCTTACGCCAGGACAATAAACTTGGTACTCATGTTGTTGCTCTTGTTTGATCGAAGAGAGCCGCCCTCTGAAAGCCCCGGTTCTAACTTTTCAGGAAAGTGAAAACTTCTATTAAAAATTGTCATATTAATTAGCGCTAAAAATGAAGATTCAGCAATTTTAATGTCCCAGGCAAGGATAAAATCAAATTACATCCGGAGATGCGGTCATGGAGTGAAAATCTGATTTTTTATCGCGTAGATCACTAATTCTGCTGTATTTTTACTAAAAGTCTTAAGCAAAAGGTTGGCACGGTGCTTCTCGACTGTTCGTTTGCTGATAAATAGTTTATCTCCGATCGACTGGTTCGAGAACCCCAGGCAGATCAGATGTAGAATTTCAGCCTCCCTTTCAGAAAATTCACATTCAATTACTTTTAATTCCCTTGCCTGCTTGAATTTTTTAAGGAAGTTCTGCATCAACTCCTGAGAATAATAGGTTCCACCCTGTGAAACTATCTCAATCGCAGTCTTAACCTCTTGAATGTCAGAGTTTTTTAAAAGATAACCTTTTGCTCCTGATTGAATCATCTGATCAAAATATTCTTCCTCACCATACATGGTTAATGTGATTATTTTTAAATCCGGATTAATCATCATGGCTTGTTTCATTGCCAAAATTCCGCTGATATCAGGCATTTCAATATCTAGGAAGATGACATCAAACTCTTCAGTCCGGATTTTTTCCAGGAATTCCTTTCCATTGGCTGCTTCCCCTGTAACTTTAAGTCCGGGAATCATATCTATCAGCATTTTTAGACCATTCCGGAACAGATTGTGGTCATCCACCAGAAGTATGTTCATACCTTGAGATATTTGATTAAAAATTCGTTAAAACTGCGCTAAATATCCAGAGTCGCAGCATCCTTTTCATATTGTGGTTTTACTGGGATGGAAAATGCAGCCCTGATCCCCTTTCCATTTTCTGAACTGTAATGAAATGAACCATTTAGTGAAAAAATTCTACTTTGAATATTGGAAAATCCCATTCCGGTTAAGTGTAGTTTTTTGGTATCGGTCAGGTCGAATCCAACACCATCATCCGTATAAGAACAATGTATTTGGTCTTCTGATTCGATCAGGTTAATCTCTGCATTGCTGGCTTCAGCATGCTTTATTGTATTTGTTATTAATTCGCATATGACCCTGTAAATTACCACTTCTGCATCATTTTTGAACCTCTTGTCGTTTAGATTGGTTGAAAAATCAATCATTAATGCATTCGTAAGGTTGATGTTGTATATGAATTGTCGGATTGCCTTGATCAAGCCAAAGTTTTCAAGGATATGCGGACTAAGATTGTTCGCGATTTCACGAATACTCTTAATAGCCTCATCTATTGCAGACTCAGCATTGCGAAGGATCATGCTCGATGTGCTATCATTCTCTCTTCGGGCAACGGTTGTTAGTGACATTTTAACGGTGGAGAGTATTGGACCAAGTTCATCATGCAAATCTTTGGCAAATCTTTTTCTTTGGTTTTCTTCAGCCCTGATGGTAGCATGAAGCAGGATTTTTTCCATTTCCCTCTTTTCATCCTCTACCTTTTTCATGTACTTGAATATTTTCTGAATTAAAAATAGTCCGGAAGCAAAAAACACTGAAGCAGTTACTCCCATCCAGATAAATAGTTGTCTGTTGATTTCTGCATCTGAAATCAACGGAATCAGCTCCAAGAATCTTCGGAGTGCCACTAAGATAAAACCTGCACAGATTAGCATCCATGACAGGTTGTATTTTGTTACCCTGGTTAACCTGATAGAAATTATTGCAGCAAGAATCTGCAGAATCATAGCTGCAATCAAGGATAATTGAATAATCATATTTTGCTTCCTCCTTGTTAAGAATATTTTTTAATGGTCTGGTAATCTGGAGTATAAAAATTATGAAATCACATATCTTCCCCGGGTGGGATCAATTCATCAATTTCCGGATTGGTTTACCAGTGGGGCACGCCTGAATTCGGCATGCCTGTCAAAATTATACCGGTAAGTAACATGTGTCTTGTAAATCGACCCGCCAATAAATTCGGCAATCTTCATCATTACAGGGTTAAAATCGCCTATCCAGTTCAATTCAAAGGTTTTGTAGAAGAATGTGGGTTTCATTATTTCCTGCTGAAAGAAAAGGATCAGGGCTCCTTCAACCCCTTTATTCTGGAATTCAGGTATTACTCCAAAAATTCGGCCAATGACCCTGTCTACCTTGTGTGCTATTTTTAGTTCCCAGAAAAAGCGTAGCTTATTATGCCAACTGAATTTTCCGTTTAATTTTTTGGTGATTTGGCCAATATCCGGCATCATGACGAAAAAAGCAATAGGCTCGCCTTTGAAATAGCCAAAAATTACGAGCCTTTCATCCATAATAGGTTCCATGGACTTGAGAAGACTAAGAGCTTCCTGTTCGGTTATGTCCTTCGTACCTGAAAATTTGCTCCATGCCTTGTTATAAATAGCCTGAAAATCATATGCATACTTTGTTTTTCCTTTTTCAATCAACGTAAAATGATAATCAGTGTTGGATAATATTCTGCTTGCAGTTCTGTGAAGAGCCGGGTGCAGGTCAGAAGTATCCTCAAATGTTCGCTGGTAGGTATATTGATTGAAATAATTTCTGAACCCATAATCCTCAAACAGACTTTTATAATAGGGATAGTTGTATGGCATATTGAATACCGGTTCATGAAATCCATCTGTAAGGCATCCCCAAAATGTATCTCGTATGCCGGCTGGATTAATCGGTCCGTCCATTGCTGCCAGCCCTTTTGAAATCAGCCATTCTTTTGCTTTATCAAACAGTTGAAACGCAACTTCCTTACTATTGATACAATCAAAAAATCCAACTCCGCCAATGGGATTATCAGGTTGATTAAAACATTCATCTGAGTAAAATGCAGCAATTCTGCCAAGGCATTTCTTTTTACTGTCATGTATCGTCCATCTGATGATGTCCCCTCCTTTAAGTCCTTTGTTTTTCTCTTTGTTGAAAATCTCATCAATACTAGTGTCTAAAGGCCTGAACCAATTTGGATCACCCTTGTACAACCGGGATGGAAATTCATTAAATTCTTTGATCTGGAGAGAATCATTAACCTCTGATATTTTATTACCGGACGATAGCGACATTTTTTACTTTTGCACGATTAGAAATGCCAAAAGTAGAAAAAACCTTCAGGTTATTGAAAGAAACTTATTGAGAAGCCTTTCCTTCAAGGTGAAATTCAGTTGTTACTTAATAGATTTCGAAGTATATTTGAGTAAATTATGATCATTCAGATGAATAAGAGAATTTGGATACCCTTGCTGGTTGTTGTTGTCGTACTTATCGTGGGAACATCTCAGTTTCCCAAATTGTATATTGCTACAGGTTATGGTGCTAAGTGTATGGCATCCGGGATTTTTGTGGCCGGCAGGGATCCTGAAATGATCTTAACGAATGATCTTGATTATTCGATTGTAAAATATACCAGGAATAAAGTCGATTACCAGGAAAAGAGTGTAACTACTTCATTATTTGGATTTGCAAGGCAAAAAGCAATATTCAGGGAGGGTTTTGGTTGTTTTTTGGTGGATGAATCCGATAAAAACAAATACCCTGTAGCCCAAAAACCTGCATTAAAATTTTCTCATGATCAATCATGGAAAAAAGCTTGGCCTGACGGAGATTTGAAATCAGATACCCTATTCCCGGAAATAGACATAAGCACAATTCAAAATGAGGTAGATCGCTCTTTTGACATCCCGGGCGCAAAGGTGAAAAGAACTGCAGCGATAGTAGTTGCATACAAAGGGAAGCTTGTCGCTGAGCAATACTGGAAAGAACAATCCATTACTCCTGATACGAAAATTTGGGGATGGTCTATGGACAAGAGCATTGTTAACGCAATGATTGGAGTTATGGTTAAACAGGGAAAGTTATCCATCAACGCCATTGCACCAGTCGAAGAGTGGCAGAATGACAGGCGCAGGGAAATTACCCTGAACCATCTCTTACACATGAGCAGCGGACTAAAATGGAATGAAGACTACGGTGACATCTCTGAAGCAACAAATATGCTATACAGACAGCGCAATTGCTATGAATCAGCAATTGTTTCCCCCTACGGAAAGAAGCCTGGAACCGAATGGAAATATTCTTCCGGAACAACCAATATTTTATCAGGAATCATAAGAAATGCATTGAAAGAGGATAAAAGCTATTTTGAATTTCCATATATCGAAATTTTCAACAAAATCGGTATGACCAGCATGGTTTTGGAGACTGATGCCCATGGTTATTTTGTTGGTTCTTCTTATGGGTATGCAACAGCAAGGGACTGGGCCAGGTTTGGTCAGTTGTACCTCCAAAATGGTGTATGGAAAGGGGATAGTATTCTCCCAAAAGAATGGGTAGGATATACAGTTACTGCTGCTCCGGCTTCGAAGGGCCGTTATGGGGCCCAATTTTGGCTCAATCGCAACAGGGAACTGCCTGATGTACCGGAAGATATGTTTTCTTGTCAGGGCCATAGGGGTCAGCGGATTTTCATCATTCCTTCCCGGCAGCTTGTAGTAGTCAGATTGGGTTTTGCAGAAGATAATTTTGACTATAATCAATTTTTAAAGAATATTTTGAACTCCCTTCACAGATAATTCCATTCTATACAAGCTCCGTGATTCCAAATGAACTTGGCTCGTCCGCCATTTTATATATTTTTGCCAGCTATGACAACACACAGATCCGCATTTTTACCCCCGGAATGGTATCCGCAAAGCGGTGTTATGCTCACCTGGCCTCATAAAGACACTGATTGGGCTGAACTTCTTGATGAAGTAGAAAATGTTTTTGTATTGATAGCTAACGAGATACTGAAATGTGAAAAATTATTAATAGTATGTTCTGACCCTGATGCAGTTGTCAGTAAACTGGATGGAAATCTGACCCGAAATTTAATTCTGGCTCAGATTGATTCTAATGATACCTGGGCGAGAGATCACGGCGCAATCACCTTAATAGCAGATGGAAAACCGGTTTTATTTGATTTTCAATTTAACGGCTGGGGATTGAAGTTTCCTGCTGGTCTGGACAATCAAATTACCTCCCGTTTGATGGAGTTGAATATCTTTTCCAATGAAGTCGGTTACGAAAACCGAATGAATTTTGTGCTCGAAGGGGGGAGTTTTGAAGCTGATGGTGCCGGGACTCTGCTGACAACGGAAGAATGTTTATTGTCGGTGAATAGAAATCAAAAAATGACCAGAAATGAGATAGAATTCTATCTGATTGAAACATTTAATGTTCAAAGAGTACTCTGGTTATCATCGGGTTACTTGGCTGGTGATGATACTGACAGCCATATTGATACGCTGGCAAGGTTCTGCAATGAGAAGACTATAGCTTATGTGAAATGTGAGGATCCTTCGGATGAACACTTCTATCAGTTAAGCAGGATGGAAGAGGAAATTAAGTCATTAAGATTGCTGGATGGTTCTCCTTATGAGCTGGTTGAATTACCAATGGCAGATTGTGTGCGGGATAACCAGGGAAACAGGTTGCCTGCAACTTATGCTAATTTTTTAATTATCAATGGAAAAGTACTGATTCCTTTTTATTCAACAGAAAAGGATGAAATAGCCAGAAAAAGCCTTCAGTCGGTCTTTACAGACAGGGAAGTTATTGGTATCGAATGTTCAACGTTAATAAAACAACACGGTTCCCTGCATTGTGTTACTATGCAGTTTCCTGCAGGGGTATTGTGATTTAAATCTATCATAGATTCAAATTATAGACATATATGTTAAAAGCAGCACTGATTCAACAAGCCAATACTTCGGACATTATCCGGAACAGGGAGAAACTGGCCGTGAATATCAAAAAAAGTGCAGCAGACGGTGCTGAACTGGTTATTCTTCAGGAATTGCATGATTCGCATTATTTCTGCCAGTCTGAAGAACCCGGTAAATTCGACCTTGCTGAAACGATTCCTGGGAAAGCCACCCAATTTTACAGTAATCTGGCCTCTGACCTTAAAATTGTACTTGTAACTTCAATGTTTGAAAGGCGGGCTTCAGGTTTGTACCATAATACTGCAGTAATTTTTGACAAAGACGGATCAATTGCCGGAACCTACCGGAAAATGCATATTCCTGATGATCCCAATTACTATGAAAAATTTTATTTTACCCCTGGTGACCTTGGATTTCAACCTGTTAATACTTCAATTGGAAAATTGGGCGTTCTGGTGTGCTGGGATCAATGGTATCCTGAAGCAGCCCGGCTCATGGCCCTTGCAGGGGCCCAGATACTTATATATCCGACTGCAATAGGGTGGACTTCCAATGACGGAGAAGAGGAACGGAACCGTCAGCTGGATGCCTGGGTTACTGTTCAGAGAGGGCACGCGATTGCCAATGGTTTACATGTTATTTCTGTAAATCGCACAGGGTTTGAAGCTGATGATTCTGGTAATACAAAAGGTATTGAATTTTGGGGAAACAGTTTTATAGCAGGACCTCAGGGAGAGTTAATTTCAATTGCTCCACGGAGTTCCGATGCTGTTCTGATTGTAGACATCGACCTTGCTATTTCTGAAAACGTTAGAAGGTGGTGGCCATTTCTAAGAGACCGAAGGATTGATGCTTACCATGATATTTTGAAACGTTATCTGGATTAATATGGAAAATCTATTATTGAAGTACATGAGTGAAAGGTTAGAATTTAAATCTGACAGGCACTCACATCAGGGCCCCGTTATAACCATTTCAAGGGAGAGCGGTTGTCCTGGAAATGAAATAGCTGAAATGCTTGCTCATAAACTCAACCAAAAATTGGTAAGGGAAGGTTTGACTCCAAAATGGCGATGGTTCAACAAGGAAATTTTGCAGAAAGCATCTGAAGAGCTTAAAATGACACCAAGCGATGTTGAAATCTATCTTAAGTCCCATGAAATAGGTGTTATTCAGGACATTGTAAGTTCATTTACAGAGGTTTATCACGTAAGAAATGCCAGTATAAGGAAAGTTATATACGAAGTTATCAGGAATCTGGCCATGAGTGGCCATGTCATCATAGTTGGCAGGGGAGGGGGAGCAATTGCCTGGGATATTCCAAAATCACTCCACCTGTATCTTGAGGCACCTCTCTCATGGAAAGCATCGGTTGTAAGTAATCAAAAAGGTATTTCCGTTAGTCAGGCGAGAAAATTCGTACTGGAAAGAGATATGCAGAGGGCAAGGTTCAGAGAATCGTACCGGGCAAAATTCTCAGACGAAATATTTTATGATGAAAGGTTGAATTGCAAAGCGTTTTCGAAGGAACAATTGTGCGAACTTGCATTTCATGCGGCTGAACTGAAAAAACTAATTTAACTTTGAAAGTGAAGAACCGGAAAGATCAATTTGGATATTTGCATTATTATACCAAATATTTCAGTTTAACTTTTCAGATGATAGTCTTGATTGTCATGGGAGGGTTTGGCGGTAAAGGACTGGATAACCTGTTTCAATTTGAAAAACCAGTATTTGCTGTCATTTTAACTATTCTTGCAACAGTATTATCCTTTTATCTGCTTTTTAGTACAATTTTAAAAAAATAACCCTTGATTTTTAATAATATGATTAATAAAGATATACGGCTGTTTATTAAGAAATTTTTATTGTTTTGCCTGGTACTGATTGGAATGTCTCTGTTACTTTTCGATTCTGCTTTGAAATTATTTTACCTGAAGATATTTCCGCTTCAATTTGCAATTGTTGCTTTGGTGACATTTCTTAGCCATTTGCGGTTAATGAAATCTTTTGATCAGAATATCAGAAACTTCAGTACAACTTTCCTTGCAACCATGTCTGTCAAATTATTTATTTACATGGCCTTTATCCTTGTATGCCTTGTGATCGACCGATCTCAGGCAGTAAATTTTGTTTTGACATTCCTTTCCCTTTATTTATGTTTTACAACTTTTGAGGTGATACAAATTTCTGATTTTTTGAAAAAAAATAAGAAATCTTCAAATTAATACGTTAAATTTGGCGCACAAAAATCAAGGAAATGTTGAAAATTGTGAGAGTATTTATTATCATCCTTGCGATCCTTTGTTCCAATATTTTAACGGCAAGTGCTGAAGAAAATATTTCTTCCGGAAATGGGCATGCCGCTGAAAAATTTAACGCCAGTAAATTGATTATGGAGCATATAGCCGATTCATACGAATGGCATATTGCAAAATTCGGCGATTTTCACCTAAGCATTCCTTTACCTGTAATACTATACAGTAAAATTAGTGGATTTCATGTTTTCATGTCCGGGAAATTGCACCATGGAACCGTATCTTTCCAAGGTTTCCATATTGGCAATGAAGAATCAAGGTACGCTGGAAAAATAGTAGAGTCGGATGCCGGAGGCAATGAAGTTAGGCCATTTGATTTTTCCATAACCAAGAATGTTACTTCCTTGTTTATTAGTATTATAATACTCTTTTTGATATTTTTATCTGTTGCTAAAAGGTACAAGGAAAATTTTAACAGACCCCCGAAAGGAATACAAAGCTGGCTTGAGCCACTCGTACTTTTTATCCGAGATGATGTCGTCAAGGCTTCAATTGGCGAAGAAAAGTACCAGAAATATCTGCCTTATTTGTTGACTGTTTTTTTCTTCATTTTTCTCAATAATCTGCTCGGATTGATTCCTATTGTTCCGGGAGGGGCCAACCTTACTGGTAATATTGCGGTAACCATGGTTTTGGCACTGTTTACTTTCGCTATTATACTTTACAGTGGATCAAGGGATTATTATACGCACCTCGTAAATGCGCCCGGAATTCCCTGGTGGTTGAAATTTCCACTGCCATTAATGCCTGTTGTTGAGATTATGGGTGTTTTTACCAAACCCTTTGTTTTGATGGTGCGGCTTTTTGCAAATATTACTGCCGGACATATCATTGCACTTGGCTTTTACAGCCTGATATTTATATTTGGGGAAAAGAGTCCTTTGGCTGGATTTGGAGTATCTGTCGTCTCTATTGCTTTCACCATCTTCATGACATTGCTGGAATTGCTTGTAGCATTTATCCAGGCTTATGTTTTTACGCTTCTTTCAGCGTTGTACATCGGAATGGCACTTGAGCAGCATGATGAACATGCTGAAAAAAGTCATTAATACATTTCAAGTCAGATTAATTTTTTGTTTTAAAATATTAGTATACTGCAATTTAATAACTTAAAAACAAGTTAATATGTTTACATTAGGAGTGATTTTAGAAGTTGTGGCCAATGTTGCATTGGCAAAATTGGGAGCAGGAATCGGAGCAGGTTTAGCCGCTATCGGGGCTGGTATTGGAATTGGCCGGATCGGGGGTGGAGCTGTTGAAGCTATTGCACGTCAACCAGAAGCTGCCGGAGATATTCGTTCCAACATGATTGTATCTGCCGCTTTGATTGAAGGAGCTGCCTTTTTTGCCATGGTAATCTGTTTTTTGATTTTATTCGTGTAAATCAAAGAGCATTTAGTACTTAGTTTAATTTATTCACCAATAAAATTTCAATCCTATGGGTCTGGTAATGCCTGATTTTGGCTTGTTGTTCTGGATGGTTGTATCTTTTTCGATCCTGGTGTGGTTGATGAAAAAATTTGCCTGGAAGCCAATTTTAAAATCCCTTACTGCACGTGAAGATTCAATAGAAAAAGCACTCCAGTCAGCAGAGCATGCAAAACATGAAATGATAAAATTACAGGCTGGGAACGAAAAGTTACTCAAGGAAGCCATGCTGGAAAGGGAGAAAATTGTGAAAGAGGCTAGAGAATTGAAGGATTCTATTGTTCGTGATGCGAAAAACCAAGCTGTTGCAGAAGCTACCAAAGTACTTGAAGAAGCTAAGACAAGTATTGCCAGGGAGCGTGCTGAGGCAGTCAATGAAATGAAATCCGTCATTTCATCATTCTCACTTGAGATTGCTGAAAAGATCCTGAAAGAACAACTCTCTGATAACAAAAAGCAAAAGGAGTTAGTGAACAATTATCTGGAAAATATCAAATTGAATTAGGTGTGGTTCTAAAAATCCAATAATTCATCAAAACAGGAAAAATTGAACGAAAGTAAAATATCAGTTAGGTACGCTAAAGCATTATTTTCTTCTGCTACTGATAAAAGTTTGTTGGATATAGTCAAAAAAGATATTGATCTTTTGTTAAAGCTCTTACGATCTGAGCCCAGACTTAAGGAATTACTGGCAAGTCCGGTTGTTAAAACAAAAGAAAAGCTCATTTTATTGGACAAGATCTTTATTGATCATTTCAATAAACTGACCATCGATTTCCTTCACCTGGTTCTTAAAAACCATAGGGAGGGTTTTATGCTTGAAATGTGCCTGAACTTCCAGGCGCTTTACAGTAAACTGACAGGGATAAAATCAGCATATCTGATCACAGCTGTTGAACTTGATGAACTTTTGCTGAAGCAGTTCAATGAATTTATCCAGGTTCATTTTGGCAGCAAGGCTGAAGTGTTGACTAAGGTTGATGAATCGCTTCTGGGTGGTTTTATTTTAAGGGTTGAAGATCATCAGTTAGATGCTTCGGTTACTACCCAGCTGAAAAAGTTGAAACGAGAATTGGTAAATGTTATTAAAAATTAATAGAAGATTATGGCTGGATTGAAACCTGCTGAAGTATCTGAAATATTAAAACAACAGTTGGATGGCTTCAAAACTGCTGCAGAGCTGGAAGAAGTTGGCACTGTTTTGGAAGTTGGTGATGGTATTGCCAGGGTTTACGGACTTTCCAATGTTCAATCTAACGAAATGGTTGAGTTTGACAGTGGAGTGATGGGCATTGTTCTGAATCTTGAAGAGGATAATGTCGGATGTGTATTGTTAGGTCCAACTGAAAGAATAATGGAAGGGGACAGTGTTAAACGATCCAACAGGATCGCTTCCATACAGGTTGGTGAAGGACTTTTAGGCCGGGTGGTCAATACACTGGGTGAACCCGTGGATGGCAGAGGTCCTGTTACCGGTCCTCTTTACGAAATGCCGTTTGAACGCAAGGCACCAGGAGTTATTTACCGTCAGCCTGTTTCTGAACCACTTCAAACCGGAATTAA
Source organism: uncultured Tangfeifania sp. (assembly GCA_964506325.1). Lineage (GTDB taxonomy): Bacteria > Bacteroidota > Bacteroidia > Bacteroidales > Prolixibacteraceae > CAINVV01. The sequence goes on along the minus strand of CAZDLO010000036.1, from coordinate 16,285 downwards.
GGCAATTGATTCAATGATTCCTATTGGTCGGGGTCAGCGTGAATTAATTATCGGCGATCGTCAAACCGGAAAAACAACAATTGCTATTGATACAATTTTAAATCAAAAAGAGTTTTATAAGAAAGGACAGCCAGTCTATTGTATTTATGTGGCTATTGGTCAGAAAGGTTCTACGGTGGCAAACATTGCAAAAACATTGCAGGAGCACGGAGCCATGGATTATACTGTCATCGTGATGTCAACAGCCTCAGATCCTGCTGCCCTGCAGTTTTATGCACCTTTTGCAGGTGCTGCAATCGGGGAGTTCTTCAGGGATTGTGGGCATGCTGCCTTGATCGTTTATGATGATCTTAGCAAACAGGCTGTTTCCTATCGTGAAGTTTCCCTTCTGCTTCGCCGGCCACCAGGAAGGGAAGCATACCCCGGGGATATTTTTTATCTCCACTCACGGCTTTTGGAGCGTGCTGCCAAAATAAACGGAACTGAATCTGTAGCCAAACAAATGAATGATATCCCCGAATCTATCAGGCATTTAGTCAAAGGAGGGGGATCTCTTACGGCCCTCCCCATAATTGAGACACAGGATGGAGACGTTTCTGCCTACATTCCTACCAACGTAATTTCGATAACGGATGGCCAGATATTTCTTGAATCACACCTTTTTAATGCGGGAATCAGACCAGCAATCAATGTTGGAATCTCCGTTTCCAGGGTTGGAGGTAATGCACAGATCAAGGCAATGAAAAAGGTTGCCGGGACCTTGAAATTATCTCAGGCCGAATTCCGTGAACTTGAGGCATTCTCAAAATTTGGTTCAGATCTTGATGCAGCAACTAAATCCGTTTTGGAAAAAGGGTCAAGAAATGTCGAAATCTTAAAGCAGGGAAGTGCCTCACCAATGAAGGTTGAAGAACAGATTGCCATCTTGTTTTGTGGTACCCAAGGGTTATTAATGAATATTCCCACTGAAAAAATCAAAGATTTCGAGAAAGAATATTTACTTATTCTTGCAACCCAGCATTCTGAATTAATGGGTAAGCTTAGCCAGGGAATTTTAAATGATGAGATTACTGCAACGCTGGAAGAAGTCGCAAAAAAAACGGCTCAAAATTTTGCTTTTTAATGTTAGGTCCGGTGAATCAAATATAGATAGATGGCGAATTTAAAAGAAATGCGGCTCCGGATTGTATCGGTTAAGTCGACACAACAGGTAACGAGGGCAATGAAGATGGTTTCTGCTGCAAAATTACGTAAAGCGCAGGATGCCATTCTTCAGATACGACCATATGCAGAAAAGCTGCACGATATCCTGGTCAATCTCACCGATCAGCCTGACTCGTCTGAATTTGACAACAAATATGCCGGCCACAAGGAAACAAAAAAAATATTAATCGTTGCAATAACTTCAAATAGAGGACTGTGCGGTGGGTTTAATTCAAATGTTGTAAAGAAAGTTGAAGAATTAATTCACACGGATTACTCATCTTTCTATGACAGAGGAATGGTTGATATCCTTGCAATTGGTAAGAAGGGTGCCGACGGACTGAAAGCCAAGCATATTTCTGTTACTAATACGCTTCATCAGTTATATGACGTTCTTCAGTTTGAAAGAGTAGAAGAAGTGGCATTATCACTTATGAATTCATTTTCAAATTCTGAATATGACCGCATTGATTTGGTTTATAATCAATTTAAAAATGCTGCGGTTCAAAAATTGGTTGTAGAACAATTTTTGCCTGTTGAAATTAAGAATAATGATGTAACAGATTCAGATACAAATCATTATGTTCACAATTATATTTATGAGCCAAATGTAACTGAGATTATGTCCACAGTAATTCCCAAATCATTGAAAATTCAATTTTTCAAAGCATTATTGGATTCAGTTGCATCTGAACATGGAGCAAGAATGACCGCCATGCATAAGGCAACTGATAATGCATCAGAACTGGTGCGGGACATGAACCTGCAGTACAACAAAGCCCGGCAGGCTGCAATAACTGGTGAAATTCTGGAAATTGTCAGCGGAGCGAATGCTTTAAAGGGATAATAGCAATCATTAATATCAAATGTCATTTTATTCGTTTAAATTGATTTTTTAATCAGAAAATATTTCAAATCTTGAATAATATGTTTCAATCCACAGGAAAAATCATACAAGTCATCGGGCCGGTTGTCGATGTAAGCTTTGAAGAGGAAAGTTCGAAACTTCCCAAGATTTATGATGCATTGGAAGTACATAAGAGCAATGGGCAGGTCCTGATTCTGGAATGTGAGCAACATGTCGGCGAACACACGGTTCGTACTATTGCTATGGACTCTACTGATGGTCTGTCCAGGGGAATGAAGGTTTATGCAACTGGTAAGGCGATTTCAATGCCTGTCGGTGATCACATTAAAGGAAGACTCCTGAATGTGATCGGCGAAGGGATTGACGGTATAGGCATTATTCCAAAGGATCAAACTTATGAAATACATAATCAGCCTCCCAAATACAAGGATTTGTCGACTGAGCAGGAGATCCTCTATACTGGAATTAAAGTGATTGATTTGCTCGAACCTTATTCAAAAGGAGGTAAGATCGGACTTTTTGGTGGTGCCGGTGTAGGTAAAACAGTATTAATCATGGAGTTGATTAATAATGTTGCCAAAAAGTATGATGGGCAATCTGTATTTGCCGGTGTTGGTGAAAGAACCAGGGAGGGTAATGATTTGCTCCGGGAGATGATTGAGTCAGGCGTTATTCTTTACGGGGATGAATTTAAGGAAGATATGGCCAAAGGTGGATGGGATTTGTCCCTGGTCGATAAAACTGCACTTGCAAGGTCAAAAGCGACGCTCGTTTTTGGTCAAATGAACGAGCCACCGGGAGCACGTGCCAGGGTAGCATTATCAGGCCTTACGGTAGCCGAATATTTCAGAGATGGAGATAAAAAAGGTAAGGGTAATGATATTTTGTTCTTTGTGGACAATATATTCAGGTTTACTCAGGCAGGCTCTGAAGTTTCAGCATTATTGGGACGTATGCCTTCAGCAGTTGGATATCAGCCAACGTTAGCCACCGAAATGGGATTAATGCAGGAACGTATTACTTCTACGAAATATGGCTCAATCACTTCTGTTCAAGCTATTTATGTACCGGCAGATGACCTTACAGATCCGGCCCCGGCTACAACTTTTTCACACCTTGATGCTACTACGGTACTGAACAGGAAGGTTTCTGAGATGGGTATATATCCTGCTGTTGATCCGCTTGCCTCTACGTCAAGAATTTTGACACCAGCAGTAATCGGTGATTTACATTATAATACAGCCTTAAGGGTGAAGGAGTTGCTTCAACGTTACAAAGAGTTACAAGACATTATAGCCATTCTTGGAATGGATGAATTGTCAGAATCTGATAAGTTGATTGTCCACCGTGCAAGAAGGGTACAACGTTTCCTTTCACAGCCATTCCACGTTGCAGAGGCTTTTACCGGCATGAAAGGTATATGGGTTTCAATTGAAGACACAATTAAAGGATTTAATACCATAATGGATGGAAAGGTCGACAAATACCCGGAAACTGCATTCAATATGGTTGGAACCATTGAGGAAGCTATTGAAAAAGGGGAAAAATTACTTGCCCAGTCCAAATAAATATTTTGTAAGGATTAAAATAGTTTAGGTATGTATTTGGAAATTATCACACCTGAAAAGAAACTATTTTCTGGAGATACAGAAATAGTTAAACTTCCCGGAACCACCGGTTACTTCGAAATAATGCTGAATCATGCACCTATCGTTTCAACCCTAATTGCAGGGAAAATTAGGGTATTAGATTCCAAAGGAGTAATTACCAATTTTAATATCAAAGGGGGAGTGGTCGAAGTTTTGAATAACAATGTCATTGTTCTGATTGATTCCTCCGTTATTGCGTGAGAATTCATAAACGAAAAAAATATCTGAAATGGGAAAAGTCCTGTTAATTGGAGCTGGAGGAGTAGGTGCAGTTGTTGCCCATAAAATGGCAGAACTTCCTGAGGTTTTCACTGAAATTTTGTTTGCAAGCAGAACCAAATCAAAATGTGACGCAATTGCAGCCAGAATTGGAAGCAAAAATTTGAAAACAGCCCAGGTTGATGCAGATGATGTTGGACAGCTTGTAAAGCTTATCAATTCTTTTAAGCCTGAAATCGTTGTGAATGTGGCACTTCCATACCAGGATTTAACTATTATGGACGCGTGCCTTGAAACAGGAGTTGCTTACCTCGACACTGCCAACTATGAACCTCTGGATGAGGCAAAATTTGAATACAAATGGCAATGGGCTTATCGTGAGAGATTCGAAAAAGCTGGATTAACAGCTATTCTTGGATGTGGTTTCGATCCCGGAGTTTCAGGAGTTTATACTGCATATGCAGCAAAGCATCATTTTGATGAGATTCATTTTCTGGATATTGTTGATTGCAATGCAGGAAACCATGGCAAAGCCTTTGCAACAAACTTTAACCCTGAGATAAATATAAGGGAAGTCACGCAAAAGGGTAAATATTGGAACGATGGGGAATGGATTACTACGGAACCCCATGAGATTCACCTGCCCCTAACTTATCCCAGGATAGGAGAAAAGGAATCCTACCTGATTTACCATGAGGAATTGGAATCTTTGGTAATTAATTTTCCGACCCTTAAAAGAGCTCGATTCTGGATGACGTTTGGACAGGAATATCTTACGCATCTTCGTGTAATTCAGAATATTGGTATGGCTGGAATTAAACCAATCAACTATGAGGGGAAAGAAATTGTACCCATACAGTTTCTTAAGGCAGTACTGCCGAAGCCGGAAGAATTGGGTTCCAATTATACAGGTGAGACCTCAATTGGTTGTAGAATTAAGGGGATAAAGGATGGAAAAGAAAAGAGTTATTATGTGTACAATAACTGCAGTCATGAAGCAGCATATGCTGAAACCGGAACTCAGGCAATCAGCTTTACCACAGGTGTTCCTGCAATGATTGGTGCAAAGATGTTTATTGAAGGGAAATGGAAGAAACCTGGGGTCTTTAATGTTGAAGATTTTGATCCTGATCCATTTATGAAAGATCTGAATATTTATGGTCTGCCCTGGTACGAATTAACTGATATAGACCTGGAACTTGATTAGGTAAAAACCCGCTAATATAAATTATTAAAAGCCCGGAAGATGATTCCGGGCTTTTTTAACATATATCCAATACCCTCGAAAATCATAATTGGTATCTAATATAACCAGTTTGATAACTATAAGCGTGTATTTGAAAAAAATATTTCATATTTTCACAATTTATAATTAACATAATACCTTTTATTTATTATATTAATTATCTGTATGTTATGTTAATTCTTATTTAGAAATCTTATGTTAATTTCTAATACTGAGTGCTGGTAAATTTGGAAGTTATTATGTATTTGATATCTTTGAATAGTAGTTTGATAATTGATTTACATAATTTGATAATTCAAATTAAATATTCAGGATATGACAACAGTACAATTTCAAAATTCCCTGACTGGCATGCAAAGCAAAATGTTCTTTTTTGCATTAAGCTTAACAAGCAACAGGGACAATGCCAATGATCTTGTTCAGGAGACATATCTGAGAGCCTTGACCTATCAAAATAAATTTTCTTCTGACACCAATCTGATAGCATGGGTATATACAATAATGAGAAACACCTTTATTAATGACTACAGACGAAATGTCAAGGCTAGGAGTACAATTGAAAATCAATCTGATAAATTGAATGTATCCTTTTCCCGGGATGATTTTTATCCTTCAGTCGACTCTATTCATTCTGCAAAAGAAATTCAAAAAAAGGTTTCGATGCTTGATGTAGAGTTCAGGGAACCCTTCGAATTATTTCTTAATGGCTATAAATACAAAGAGATTGCTGAAAAACTGGATCTTCCCCTTGGAACAATAAAAAGCAGAATATTTATTACCAGAAAAAAATTAAGTGCCTGCCTTATCGACTACATTAATTGATGCTGAAATTAATGGCTCAATGACAAGATTTTGCTGATAATTTAAAACGGTTTACCCTTCAAACCATATCCTTCTTTCTTCTGTGTAGGAATTTCACCTACAACAAAATCATCTATTCCGGAAGCCGTTTAACCATTTCCCTTATCCTTGCAAGCCCTGCCTGAAGCTATCTTTGTTCTATACACCTCAATTAAAACAAAGAAAAAGTTAAATTATGAAAGCAAATCTGGCGGTCGGAATTGTTTTTATTCTTTGTGGATATAATCTCAACGTGTTTGCTCAATTGACGGCATATGCCAATGTTTATGCTGAAGTAGTTGAAATGGGCGGAATAGAACAAACAACAGCTCTAACCTCGGGAGATTTCACCCCAACCAATAACAGTGTGAATGTGATATTGGTTGCGCACAGGGGAAGTTTAGCTCAAAATATTCCTTCCAATTTAAGTGGAATAGAGGCCCTTGCTCTATTCAGGATAAATGGAGGTTCTCTGACAACTTTTTTCATGACACTTACCGAAGGCTCAAAAACGGATAATTACAGACAATCCAATCTGTCGGGATCGAAAAGGATTTATGAAATAAACCAACAATTCTGTTCTTTAAGCAATAATCCGGGGATAAGGAAAGCTGGTTCAAATATTATCATTCCTGTTGACCAAAATAATTTTGATTTTACTGAGCAAGGATCAATTCATGTGACATTGAACTATAACTGAGATTTTCAACTTTTCAAATTATGCCATCATCCAAACAGAATATTATTCTAATAAAAACTCCCAACGGAGAGTATGAGGCCTGGAGTGACTTGAAAAAATCATGCCAGGCTCATGGATGGCCCTATTATTCTATTGCCAAGCGAACCTTGCCCGTTGTAACTAAAGATGGATGCATTATCCATCGGGTCTTTATTCAATAGCCTGAATCAGGTCTTTTTCGGTTCCCTGAATGCATGATAAGTAAAAAAACAGAACATCCTAAACGCAGAAATTATTACCCTTTTAAGTCTTCGCAAATTCAATTACATTAAAGCAATGATGATATGCCATGGCTTTGATTTTATTGAAGGTTTTTATACTGTGGAATCCCTATCTTAAAGCCAAGTATACAGTTAACATTATTGGCTTTAAGAAAATTAAACCACCGCAAACAAAAATTTGCCGTTGCCATGATTTGTAGTTTAAATTTTAATTCGTTTGTACATCGCTTGTAACGAAACAAATCTACCCGAAATCGCCCTTATTTACCCCTTCAATCGCATTTTTTGACGTAAAAAAGGGAGATAAAATTGACTGTTTAACTGTCATTTATCTCCCTGATTATTTGTGCTTTACGCTTCGTGACCCAGCTGGGGCTCGAACCCAGGACCCCATCCTTAAAAGGGATGTGCTCTACCTGCTGAGCTACTGAGTCATCCTTGTAATACCCTTGTTTTTCAAAGGCACTGCAAAGATAACTCAATTTTTTAAATCACCCAATGCTGACAAAGAAAAATGGAATATTGCTAAAAAATTAGTCTATAAATATGATTTTCAACGTTTTACATTTTTGTATGCATTCGATATTGATATCCGTCAAAAACTACTATTTTTACATTTTATCCTTGAATTTCAAGTAGTAAGAAGAATTATTAACTAATTGTCAATGAACGATAAAGTAGTTGTAATTACGGGAGCCTCTTCCGGTATTGGCAGAGCCCTTGCATTAGAATATGCGAAGAGAGGTGCATCACTATCTCTGGCTGCCAGGAGGATCAACTTGTTAAACGAACTCAAAAATGAACTACCGGAAGCAAATATTTTAATTGTCCAAACTGATGTTACAATTGAAAGTGACTGCAAAAACTTAATAGATTCAACAATAAATCACTTTGGAGGTATTGATATTCTCATAAACAATGCAGGATTATCTATGCGTGCATTGTTTGATGAAATTGAACTGAAGAGTTTTAAACAGCTCATGGATGTTAATTTTTACGGAACAGTTTATTGTACAAAATATGCACTGCCTCACCTCATTAAATCTAAAGGATCCCTGGTAGGTATTATTTCTGTGGCAGGTCATGTTGCGTTACCTGCCAGGTCAGCATATTCAGCCTCCAAGTTTGCTGTCAGAGGCTTTTTGGATACAATTCGTGTGGAGAATCGCTATAATGGACTTCATGTTTTGGTTGCAGCCCCGGGATTTACCACCTCAGAAGTTAGAAAATCTGCTCTGACTGCTCTTGGAACTCCACAAGGAGATACCCCCAGGGTGGAGGAGAAAATGATGAGTGCCGAACAATGCGCCTATTTGGTAGCCAATTCTATCGAAAAAAGGCATCGCTCCCTGGTATTGACTTTTCTATTTGGGAAAATGTCAGTTTTCCTGGGGAAATTTTTTCCTTCAATGGTTGATTGGTTCACCTTCAGACTCATGGAAAGAGAACCTGATTCTCCATTGAGTAAAAAACTGCCATAAATGACGTATAGGCAATTTGGATTAACTGCCATCAAATACCTTTAACTTGCAGGTATACAAAAAGGCTAAGGGCAATGACAATCACACCAAGTCCGATTACCCTGTATAACCAGAACAATGAATTGATAGTAAACTTATGCCTGAACCTGTTGGCTAAACCTGTCAGGAGTAACCACCAAAGAACACAACCTGAAAATATTCCACCTAATGTAAGTAGTGCTTCAAGAGGCTGCGAGAACTGCAAAACAATGCTATTACTCGTAAAAATGGCAATAAAAACAAATACAGAGAGAGGATTGGACAAAGTAACAAGAAAAGTTGTTATAAAATCCTGAAGGTGAGAAGATCCTCTTCGTTTGTAAGCCTGAATCTGATGAGTAGGATTCGATCTGAAGATGTATATACCCAAGATAACGAGAACTATTAGCCCGAACAATTTAAAATATGGTTCGTACTGCCTGATGAAATCTATTATGATTGCCAAACTGAATCCAGCAATTAAAGCATATAAGGTGTCAGCGGTGGCTACGCCTATCCCTGAGACAATTCCAGATTTCCAGTTTCGGTTAACTGTTCTTTGAATACATAAAATTCCAAGAGGACCGAGTGGAATAGAAACAGCCAACCCGGTAACAACTCCCTTCCAAAGCAAATTCATATCCATATTTGCAAAAATAGGGAAATTATTATTTATAGATGTATTAAACTTAATTCAGCAAGGAATGCTCTTATAAATGGCTATTTTTAGGTTTTGATCTTTCTACAAATTAATATTGGCACAATTTGTCAATAGCAAACAGGAAGAATTGGGGGTAAACGGCTATTTGATGTGACAATTGAACACAAATATATCTCATTAACTAACCCAACTCATCGGAATCAACGAAAATGATGAGCTGGCTATTTGCTCTGAAAATCTTCATTCCTATGTGGAATCAAAAAATAATAACAAAAAAAATTGTCCTGAATAATTTGATAATTAGCCGGAATGAAATAGTATTTCGTCATCATGAATTTATATGGTTCAGATTATGGTAAACCTTACGAATGCTATAAGAAGTCACTAGTATGGACAAAATAGAGGACTGATCTTAATTTTGGGTCACAATCATGAATGTTCGTCAATCTTAGTGCAAATATTTTGCTACAGTCGACAAGAAATTTATTCTTCAAATATTTAAGTATGAAAACAAAAATCTGTCTGTTTTTTTTCTTAATGCTCTTTTTTTTCAACACAAAACCTCAGAATGCCATGAAACTTTGGCCTGATGGTACCCCTGGTGAAAATGTTTCACCCAAACCAGAGGAGACTTTTGAGGGCCGGAGAGTCCGGTACGTATCAGAACCCACGCTTACGGTTTATCTACCTGAAAAATCAGAAAACACTGGAGTAGCAGTTATTATTTGCCCCGGTGGTGGTTATGGAATAGAGGCTATGGACCATGAAGGTTACGATGTTGCTGAATTCCTTCAGAATAAGGGAATTGCAGGCATTGTACTCAAATACAGACTTCCTTATGGTCATTCTGATATTCCGCTTCAGGACGCGCAGCAAGCCGTCAGGTTTGTCCGTTTTCATGCAGAAGAATGGTCTGTTGATCCTCAGAAGATAGGTGTAGCAGGGTTTTCGGCCGGAGGACATCTTGCATCTACTGTTTCAACCCACTTTGATTCAGGAAATAAGAACTCAAAAATACTGATGGAACGTTATAGTTGCCGGCCTGATTTTTCCGTTCTGGTATATCCGGTAATTACCTTTCGAGAAGAGTGGGGTCATATGGGGTCAAGAGAAAATCTGATTGGAAAAACGAATGACTGGAAGATAATTCAAAATTTCTGCAACGAATTGCAAGTCACTGAACAAACTCCGCCAGCCTTTATTGCTCTTGCCGATGATGATACAGGTGTTAAACCCCGAAACAGCATCGAATATTATCTGGCGCTCAAACGAGAAAATATTCCTGCAGAACTCCATATTTTCAAGGAAGGAGGTCATGGATTCGGAATGTACAAGAAAGGTAAGGCTCATGACCAATGGCCCCTTATGCTGATTGAATGGATGAAAGCAATGAAATACTTTAAATAATGAACCGGAAAGAAAAATCTTTGTTTGAGTTCTGCCCGTATTGTGGTGCCTCAACCTTCATTACCAGTAACCAGGGCAGGTCATACACATGCGGGAGTTGCAATTTTCATTATTTCATCAATAACTCAGCAGCTGTTGCTTGCCTTTTGTTTAATTCTAATGGCGAACTTTTGCTTACGCGGCGGGCTTTTGATCCCGCGAAAGGCATGCTTGATTTGCCCGGAGGGTTTGTGGAACCAATGGAAACAGCCGAGGAGGCAGTAGACAGAGAAATTAAGGAAGAACTTAATATCCTGATCACAAAAAAAACTTACCTGACATCGTTTCCAAATTTATATCCATACTCTGAATTCAATGTGCCTACTGTTGATTTGGCATTTATTTGTGAAACTGATCAATGGGATTCACTGACCCCAGGTGACGATGTCGCTTCAACTGAGTTCGTTATGCCTGAAAACATAGTGTTAAACGATCTGTATTCTCAAAGCATGAAACAAATTATCCGGTATTATATTGAAAATTATTCAAAATGAACATTATGAATAGAACTTCCGAGGTTGTAAACAGAATTGATTCATTAAAATTACAAATGAAGTCTGAAGGAATTGACGCATATATTATCACCGGAGCTGACCCTCATTTATGCGAATATCCCCCTGAGTACTGGAAAACAAGAGAATGGATTACAGGATTTACAGGTTCATACGGGAAAGTCCTTCTTACCCAGGAAAAAGTTATGCTGTGGACTGATACAAGGTATTTTCTGCAAGTCGGAGAGGAGTTGAAAGGAACCGGAATAATCTTGATGAAGGAAAGAGTTCCGGACGCAATAAGTATGACCGAATGGATTGCAGACCATCTGGAGTCCGGAGAAGTAGTAGCAGTGGATGGTTTGACAATTTCTGCAGGAGAAGCGATTGAAATTAAGGAGAAATTGAATGCGAAGGGCATTATATTTCAGTGTGACATAGACCTGGTAACTCCAAATTGGACTAAACGGCCTAATTTATCAGTGAAACCTGTCTATGAGCATTCAATCGCATTTGCCGGAAATTCGAGGTCTGAAAAGATTGAATCTGTCAGAAAAACACTAAATCAAAGTGGACATGATGCCATGGTTGTTTCAATGCTGGATGATTTAGCATGGCTCCTTAACCTCAGAGGTGATGATATCCAATACATTCCGTTGTTTAACGCATACGGATACATTGATCAGGATTGTACCTGGCTTTTCATCGAACAAGGTAAAATTTCCGAAATTTCAGAAATACTTGAGCATGACGGGATCCGGGTGGAGGCCTATGAGAAGTTTTTTGATTTTCTCCGCCGATTAACAGGGCAAAAAATTCAAATTGACCCTATTCGTACTAATTTTCACATAGTCACCTTACTATCAGAGTCGAATAGTATTGGATATTTTCCATCAGCAATTACTCAAATCAAGTCTGTAAAAAGTCAGCATGAAATAAACTGTATCAAATCCGCCCATACCAGAGATGGAGCAGCCTTGGTGAATTTTTTATTCTGGCTTACCAATTCTATTGATAAAGAGTATGTTACTGAATTGTCAATTGGTAAAAAACTGGAAGAATTTCGTAGCAGGCAAGAATATTTCAAGGGTGTCAGCTTCTATCCAATAGTCGGATACGGTCCCCATGGAGCCATTGTACATTATCATGCCAATGATGTTACGGATGTGTCGGTTACTTCCGGGAATCTTTTGCTTATTGACTCCGGAGGTCAGTATCTGGATGGCACTACCGACATCACCCGAACTATTGCACTTGGAACACCATCAAAAAAGCAACAGGAGGATTTCACAATATGTTTAAAAGGGCACATTTCGCTTGCGAAGGCAGTATTTCCCGTGGGAACAAGGGGTTATTCGCTAGACCCTTTTGCCCGTAAACCACTATGGGATAATGGTATGAATTATGGGCATGGTACAGGGCACGGTATTGGATATTTTCTGTCTGTTCATGAGGGACCAATGAGTATAAGAGCAGAATTTAACAATGAACCAATCATGGAAAGGCAAATATTAACAAATGAACCAGGCATTTACCGGGAGGGTGAGTATGGTATAAGAATTGAAAATGTTATCCTGTGCAAAAAGCATGAAACCGTCGGATTTGATAATTTTCTATGCTTTGAAACTATTTCATTGTGCCCCATTGACCATAAACTGATTGAAAAAGATCTCCTGACAAATGAAGAAATTGACTGGTTTAATAAATATCATCAAAAAGTGTACAATTGTTTAGCACCTTTGATTTCAGACCCCGCGGTTGTTAGCTGGCTTAAACTTCAGTGTGTTCCTCTTGATTAATTCATATAAATCCAAATTAATGCCAAAATATTCCAGGTATTCTTTTGAAGGATCAATACTTTTCCTTTTGGTATTAATTCCTTATTTGTCTGTTGCACAATATTTTGTAGCGGGTCAGGATCCTGCCAGATTGAAATGGCGCCAGATCCAGAGCGATAATTTCCAAATAATTTATCCATCGGATTATGAATTACAGGCTCAAAAGGTAGCCAAGGTTTTCGAAAAGGTATTCATATTTTCAGGACAGAGCCTGAACCATCAACCTCGGAAGATTTCGGTAATTCTTCATACCAGGACTGTCAAATCAAACGGATTTGTCGCCTGGTCTCCTTCAAGAGTCGAACTTTATCCAACGCCACACCAGGGTATGTATGCCCAAGACTGGATAGAGCAGCTTGCCATTCACGAACTTCGGCACCATGTTCAAATTGATAAAATTGAATCTGAATTACCATTGATATTCAGAATATTGCTTGGAGAACAGGCTGCTTCCATAGTCATCGGCGCCTATTTGCCTTTTTGGTTTTTAGAGGGTGACGCGGTGGTTTCCGAGACCGCATTGAGCAATTCTGGCCGGGGACGGTTACCCTCATTTTCGATGGAATTAAAAGCTCAAGCTGATGAAAAGGGAATCTACAGTTTGGACAAAGCCTACCTTGGATCCTATAAAAGTTATATCCCTGACCACTATAAGCTTGGATATCAGATTGTTTCAAATATTAGGAACCAGGATAGGGGAGAGGTTTGGGGAGACGTATTACACTACATCGCAAGGCATCCGCTTGGAGTTAATTCCCTTTCCAGGGGTTTAAAACTGGTCACCGGAAAAAATCAGGACCAGCATTACCAACTGACCATGAGCAACTTGAAAAAGGGTACTCCATTTGGCTTCAATGCAAATTTAGACTCAGGTCGAACGGGGAAAATTGCTGTCAGAACCGATAGATTGTATTCTTCATACAATTCTCCTCACCTCATTGATGATTCCTCATTCGTTGCCATAAAAACATCAATCGATAAATCATTCCGCATCGTATTGATTAATAGTGATTTAAGTGAGAAAATAATATTTGAACCCGGTTATATTACGGATGAATCCATGAGTTTTTCAAATGGCAGAATTGTCTGGGTTGAGCCTAAGCCTGATTTAAGATGGACCAATAAAGAATTATCACTTTTGAGGATTCTGGATGTTCAAAACAGAAGCCTACGAGAATTGATTTATGATGAAAAATTACAGGCTCCAGTTTTTTCACCTGACGGGAATATTATTGCAGCTGTAAAATTCAATAACCAAAATACCTGCTCTATTATATTGATTTCCAGTGAAAGTGGCGAGATCATCCGGGAGTTCAATGCCGTAGGTAACCATGTCTATTTTACCCCTTCGTGGTCGACAGACAAAAAATCTTTATATGCTGTAGAACTTGGGCCAGAAGGAAAATCGATTGTCAACCTTGATTTAGAAACAGGTTTACAAGTCCGCCTTACAATTCCATCCCCGGTTGAAATTAGAAAGCCTATCCAGCGTAAAAACTATTTGTATTTCACTTCAAACTTTACAGGAAAGGACGAAGGCATTGCCCTGGATCTGAAAAGCAATAAAAGATACTGTGTCGTTACCGCAAAATACGGGATTAGAGATCTCCAAAGCTCCGAGGATGGTAGTATACTGATTTTTAGCAATTATACTTCAGATGGCTTTAAAATTGCCTTTAAACAGAATTCGGAAACAAATTGGAGGGATATTTCCCAAGCGACTAGTTTTCAGGACACATTATCTGCAAACCTAACGTCCCAGGAAGGTGGGATAATCGATTTTTCTTCTTTGGATTCTGCAAGTTACAAAAGCACAAAGTTTGTGAAGTCAAAAAATCTGATTAATATCCACAGTTGGGCTCCCATTTATATAGACTCAGATCAGTCTGTAGTGAATACAGGATTTTCGATCATTTCTCAGAATAAACTGACCACCGCAATCACCCAGTTGGGTTATGATTATTCGACTTTAAACCGCACAGGCAAATGGGTAGGAAAATTCGAATATGCAGGATGGTATCCGGTACTCAGGTTTTATGGGGATTACGGAACCGTTAGTAACAATTATTATCAGGTCGTTAGAAACCAAATTAATACATCTGCAGATATGGACACTGTGAGTGTCAGGTATGTTCAAAAGATTATGAATCTCCGGATTGATGCCTCCATACCATTCAACCTTTCACATGGGAAAATGTATCGTTTGATTAAACCTGAGATTCAAGCTGGGTATTCTCAATACTTTGAGGATAAATCGTTCCCTTCTGGAATATTCAGGGGAAATTATATGCCACTGACATTCAGAATGTATGCACACAATATTAAACAACAAAGCCATAGAGATTTGCAACCAGGCCTGGGACAGATAGTTGAGTTTAATTATAGATATACTCCACTGGGAGACAAGGAGATGGGAAAAATTGTATCCGCAGAAGGCACTTTCTTTCTACCTGGAATCAGGACGAACCAGGGTATTAGGTTATATTCCGGTTACCAGCGGAAAATTTCTTCAAACCGATATTTTAATGATTTAATACTTTACCCAAGGGGATATGCAAATATTGAAAACAATAAATTAATAACATGGAGAAGCGATTATGTCATTCCCCTGCTTTATCCTGACTGGAATATCTGGCATTTGTACTACTTAAAGAGAATATCCGTAAGACTGCATTATGATTATTCGAGGGTAACAGCACTTATTTACCATTCCAACAGCACTATAGACAAGCATATGAGTTCAACAGGTGTGGAATTATTGACGGAATGTCATTTTCTCAGATTTATTGCACCAGTAAAAATGGGGCTCAGGGAATCGTACCTGTTAGAATCCGGGTCGATTATCTCTGAATTCGTTGTATCAGTTAACCTCCGAGGAATATAATGTACAGCCCATTCTCAGGGGCTTACAAGTAACACAGGAAGAGAGTGGTGCAAAATGGTAATCGAACAGGTAATTAATTACTTTTGTTTATCGTTAAAAGTGAATAACTGACAATAAAAAACGATAAAACTAATTGTATTAATGTAGTTAATATCAATCAATTAAACGATTTAAAAAAACAATAGATTTAATACGTTAGATTACATATGTCAATTATCAATATAAACTGATTGTAAAAACAATAAAACAAGCTTTTAATCAACTACCAGTCAATGATTTAACAAATTTAATTGATGCAATGGTTTAATCAGTGATTTCAATCGGCTTCATTCTTCAATTATTAAAAATAACATATGTAACAATTCATCGATTGCGAAATGTAATAAGTATCTTGAACATGCTTATTGCAAAATGTAAATTACTTTATTACATTTGTCTGATTATCACTTTGACAGTAATATGAAAGACCGTATTTTACAAT
>CAZDLO010000035.1:0-34133 GCA_964506325.1 uncultured Tangfeifania sp. | reverse complement strand
AACCCCCAGGGCAATTTACATGCTATTTTGTGAACGATAGTTCATGAGGGTTTCACTCGTAAATATATTAGTTAAAATATTGAATATCTGTAAGTACTCATGGAACTCGCAAGTGTATTTCCATCGCCTTTTGTGGGCTTAGCCCGTGCTCGTTTCATATATTGAATTTTCTCAGAATTTTCCAATACACCTGCATTCAATAACTGTTATTCCCGAAGTAACTCATTCTGTTTGATCTATGTCCCGTACTGTCGGTTCCCGGTACTATAGGTCAAATTCAGGAGGGTAAATAACCGTTCCTGAAACATTGGTAAGTCCGTCCGGAAAAAGTTCAAGTGCCATGAAAACATTGGGTGGAACAGGGAAAGGGGCGCTGATGCGCCATTTCTTTGCCGGCAAAAATCCGAATTTCGGGTAATAATGTTCATGACCCAGCACTATGACAGACTTGTATCCCATATCTCCTGCAATTCTCAGTCCGCGGATGATCAGGTTGCCACTAATCCCTTGTCGCTGATATTCAGGACGTACGGATACCGGTGCCATGGCCAGGCTCTCATTTTCTTCTCCGGTATCCGCCTTGATGATAATTTTGGAAAAGAGGATATGACCGGCAATTTTGTTGGCTGCCATAGCAACGAGCGACAATTCCGGAATAAAGGCCTTGCTGCCTCTCAGCCGGTTAACCAGTTCAGCTTCATCAGTTTGTTGAAAAGAATCGGTAATAAGGTTGTAAACTTCCTGAAAATCAGGTACTTCCTCTTTTCTTATCCATACATCCATTGTAACCGCGCGGTTTTTCTTGTTAGGACTTTATGCTGAAGCCTTTACTGTACATATTTCTCAAAGAAATCACCCATCGTCACCTTAAAATAATTGTTCACTCGTTGAGCCAGATCCATGGTGTGGGGCCATCCCGGTACCGGGCAATATACATTGGCGACACCGAGGCTGTCGAGTTTGTGCTTCAGCAGCTCCGCCTGGCTAAAAGGAACCAGCATATCCCTGGTACCCTGCAGGATCAGTGTTGGAGGCGAATTTTTGGAAACATAGGTAACCGGAGATGCTTCAATGTATAGCTGAGGCGCTTCCAGGTAGGATTTGTTGATAAACCCGGTAATAGTCGGATGGTTCCTGGCATATTCGGTGGTAAAGTCTGTCGGTCCATATATTTCCACAACAGCCTTGATCTTTTTGCCTTGTAATACTGAATCCTGAACTGTATCTGCCGGGGAACCCTGTTTCTTCCATCCATATCCGGCCAGCATCGCCAGGTGTGAACCTGCTGACCCGCCAATGAGACAAATCCTTTCCGGGTCATAGTTGTATGTTTTCCCGTTCTGGTAGAAGAATTTTACAGCATCCATTATGTCCTCAGCACAGGCTGGGTAAGGTGCATCTTTTAAAAGCCGGTAGGAAACGGTGGCGGTGACATATCCCATTTTTGCAAAATGGGTGAGATATACGAGGTAATCCGATCGTTTCCCGCTTCTCCAGCCGCCTCCGTGTATGAAAACCAGCAATGGTGCCGGTTTTGCCAGCTCTTTGGGTTGGTAGAAATCGATCTGCAACGATTTTCCGTTGATGTTTTTATATTCTATGTTTTTGATCTCCAGTACATTTTCAGGAACACCAGGCTCCTTGTCGATCAGGGATTCAAGCCCTGTAACCAGTGCAAGTATGGTGGCTTTTTCGAAGTAATATCCCACAGGAGGATCCTTTGGATGAAGTGCAGACCATGTTCTGGGGATCAGCATCAGGGCAGCAAGGAATATCACAAAAAGCAATAAATAGTAAAGGGCTTTCTTTAAATTTTTGGTAAACATGAGGTCAAATTAAAGATGTTGATATTCAAAAATTTTATCGGAGGGAATCAGTTTCCAGCCTGAATGAAAAATTCACCAGTAGCCTTCCGGAACTGGATAATGCTAACATTCCAACAGGCACTGATGATATTTCTTCAGGATAACTGTAAAAATAGCAATATTTTCAAAAGGAATCCTTTGTTCAACTTTCCGCCCGCAGGATTTATTGAATGATCTTAAAATACCTTGCCATCCAGTAGGGCAGAAGGTATTCGTCCCCTGCCAGCCTGCTTCCCCCGCCGCCATTTGAATCCAGGGCAAAAGGGTTGGTATTGTGACGATGCATTTCACGTTCGCCCGGTAACAGAAGGTCTTTTGTCGTTTGCTCGCGGAAATTGACAGGCAGTAACACCAGGTCTTTCCGGTGCGAATTTTTGGTGGTATAACGGTCAAGGTCTGTGCAATATTCCCTGAGGTGCCAGAGTGTTGACTCCTTGTCAATGTCGCCGCTGACACCAAAAGTCAGCATATTCCACAAGGCATCCCTTTCAGGCTTTTCAATCTCCCAGTGATCGCGCGTCACCCATTCATATTTTTTTCTTAAAGCGTCATTAAAGGGATATTTTGCCAGTACATAATAAGTGATAAAAGACATCTCATCATCCGAATGGTTCCAGGTATCACCCATCACCTCAGTTTGGTGAACAAACTCTGTTGTCCGCTGGATGGTCTTCATCGGGATCATGATATTGTCGAGGTAACCATATTTGTCCATCATCTTGAATGCCTCTTCCTTGTAGCGCTCTTTTCCGGTCAGGGAGTAGGCAAGCTGCAACCCGGCAACCAGGTGTGCGCTGTTAAGTTTCCTGTCGGAAACATAGGGTGCATAGGCATTGACATATTCAGGGTTCCACCGGCCCCATTTGGTTGGTTTTCCGTCGATGTCAATAAAGTAGTAATTGTTGTCAAGAATATGGGTCATGATAGCATCAATGAAATTGGCCACCCGTTTTTTTTCTGTATCGGTTTTAGCAATGAATTGGTCAATTACAGTTGCAACGAACAGATAGCCAATGTATTCATCTGTACTGGTTGTTCCTTTCCAGTCCCACTCGGGATCTTTGGCAGCTCGCCATACAATCGTATCGTGGATAATGCCTCTTCTTTCGAAGGTCCTGGATGGAAATCCCTTGAGGGAGTTAATGGAGAGAAGGCGTTCAAATGCCTCAAATGATTCCCAGACGTAACGTTTGGCCACCTCTTCACCCGTTGTCGCATACCTGAATGCCTGGCTTCCAAGGTAAAGCGTAGTCCACAAGCCATCGTTGTCGTTGTCGGTAGCCTTTGCTGTAGTCAGGTCTCCGGGAATGCCGTATTCAATTTCGCAGACGAAACCATATCTCATATGATATTTCCGGATATTATCCTGGATAATCCTGGTCTTTTCAGCCAGCGTGGTGGTTTCGAACTGGATTTTGTTCAAACCTGTCGGTGATAAAAGGTATATATTTCCCGCTTCGTCACACTTTATGTCAATGATCTTGCTGTTTTCAAGCCATCTTTTGCCTTCAAAATAACGGAAACGCCCGGGTTCTTCACGATAAGCACCATCATTGGTGGAACACCAGAGCCTGTCGTTTACGAAAATGAGCCCGGAAATCGCCGGTACAGGTAAATCCTGTCTCAGCTCACTTATTTTCTTGCCTGTTGCCGGATTCAAAACCAGGTAGCCATTTTCCGTGCCAACATACAACTTGCCGGGAGCTGATGCCACAGCTGTGAGTTTTTCTCCCTTGTACAAAATTCTCCAGGCATTTTTCTCCAGGACAAAAATGGCGTTGCCCGATAAACAATGGAATTTATCATTGAAGACATACCATTTCAGGGGATTTTCACCGGGGATGGCAACGTCAGTCACTTTTTCGGATTTGTTGTAAATGGTAATTTTTTGGTCGCCTGCCAGCAACACAAGGCCTGAATTGTTTACCAGGATATGCCGGTAAGTATTTTCAGGTATCCTGGCAAATAGGGTCCCCGCATGCGCATTTGTTAAAAAGCGGTCGCCATAGAGGTAATACAAGTATCCCTGGCCTTCCTGGGTGGTAATATCAACTGGCTTCATATCCGACAGTTTTCGGTAAAGAAGATCCCTGGCAATGGTGGTGCCGTTGAAATCACGGTACAAACCTTTGTCTGTCAATACATAAACATTGTTGTTGTAATCTATCTCAACTTTGATAAGCCCTGCATTTTTCAATTCTGGGGCCATGATATACTTGATTGACTCGGGCTGTTTGAAAGGCTCGTCTTTCACCTGGCCCACCGCAAGCAATGGCAGCAAAAAAATCATGTTCAACAGGTAACGCAAATTTCTTTGATAACTCATAATAGAGGATTTGAGGATAATAGTTTAATAGAGTTCTGGTTTAATTGTCTGATATTTAACTGAATTTTGAAAAAGCTGTAAACACAGGGGCCAAAAAATATTGGTTAACTGCCTTGTCCAATTTGCCTGCAATTTGACAAGATTTCAGGACTTTAATTTCTGTTTTCATTCCAATTGCTTATGGAATATTATCCGTGAAAATGATCAGATAACCTCAAAAGAGCAGACATTAATTGTTATCTTGGTGGAGCTTAAAAATCACATAAAAATACAATTTTTGAATTTCAAACTGAAGGTGATATGAAAAGGATTATTATTTGCAGCACCCTTCTTCTCTTTTTTATGGCTGTTGCCCAGGGACAGGCTGTGCCAACAGGAAATCCTGCTGATTTCAGGGTAAAGACCTGCCTTCATTCCATTGGCTATGCCGGATTATGGCGCGGTCAGGCACAACTTACGGTGGATGAATTCCTTGTCAAATCCAGGGAACTGGGATTTGATGGGGTGATGCTGATGGCCAAAAGGCCACATCTTTCGTTGGTGGACTACGATAAGCCTGCCAGGGCGGCATTGAAAAAAAGAATAAAGGACCTTGGATTGACGCTGGTCGGATTGGCGGGTTATTCAGATTTCACAGCAGGGATCGACAAGCCGGGCATACCGCATACTGAAATACAGGCAGCCTATATAGGACAACTTGCAGAACTGGCCAACGACCTGGGTACAAAAATGGTACGGATTTTTACCGGTTATGAACGGCCGGAAATGCCGTATGATAAGCAGTATGCTCTTGTTGTTGAGGGTATTAAGCTTGCCGCCAAAGAGGCTGAAAAATATGGGGTAACACTTGTTGTGCAGAACCATCACGACATTGCGCTTCATCATGATGCCATGTACTGGCTTTTGAGTGAAATAAACATGCCCAATGTAAAAGCAGGCTGGGACGCATGGTCTCCAACACTGGAAGGGCTTTCCAAAGAAGAAATCAGGAACTCGGTGCTAAAAATGAAACCCTATATAGTGAATACCATTGTAGCAGATTATGTGAGCCTGCCCAGGTACCATTATGTGAATCAACTCACCAATTATGTCGCAGACAAACCGGTTATGCGCGCAATGGCAGTAGGGGAGGGTACATTGGATTATGAAACATTCATCGGTACATTGAAAGATATTGGCTACCAGGGATACCTGGTCTATGAGATGTGTGAAGTCCTGGAGGGCGGTGGTTCATTGGAAAACCTGGACAAAACAGCCAAAAAATTTCTTAACTATGTGAAAAGGTTTGAATAGCATATTTTTTTGTTGTCCGGGAATTTTTTGTTGATTTATCAGCTCTGCCGGACGTTTAATCACTACTGTTTATGAGTCGTATCAGTCTGTTTTTTGCAATTTTTTTCGTGTACATTAACCTGGGGGCCCAGGAAAGGGCTGCCGGTGGATTGCTTTCCAAAAGTGACCTGGATTTTCTGGCAGGAATGACAAAGGATGTGGTTGAAGCATCGAGGATCTTACCCGGGCAGAAGATTTCAAAGGATTTTGGACCCAACCAGACCGGTGGTATACTGATCAGGCCGGGAGGCCGGGATTGCTACCCCTCATTCTGGATTCGTGACTATGCCATGTCACTGGAAAGTGGTTTCATTACCCTTGGTGAACAAAAGCATATGTTGGAACTTACTGCTTCCACGCAGTGTGACCAGACCTGGATCACTGATGCAGGAAGCATGGTTCCGCTGGGTGCCATTGCAGATCACATCAGGATAGACGACAGTAATCCGGTCTATTTTCCCGGAACGTATGATTACAAAGGCCAGGGAGGCAAAAAGTTCGGGTTGTTTCCACCCTATTGTGACGACTTTTTCTTCATACACATGGCATGGTTTTTTGCAATAAGTACAAATTCTGCTGATTTTCTGAAGAGCGAGATCCGGGGAACGAGGTTGACAGACAGGTTAGAAATGGCTTTCAGGGTTCCACCTACCAGGCTGAATGCTGTATTGGTCTGTACAACTGATCATTACAGGGGGATCGATTTTGGTTTCAGGGATGTCATAACCATGACGGGTGATCTGTGTTTGCCTTCAATTCTCAAGTACAAAGCATCACTTGAAATGGCTGAATTGTTTGAAATGCTTGGAAAAAAGGAAAAAGCACTGGAATACAGGGCAATCGCCGGCAGGATAAAAAGTGAAATCCCCGTTCAGTTTTCTGATTCAAGGGGAATGTTGCTGGCATCTACCGGAACAAGCAACCAGGCTGATGTCTGGAGCACTGTGCTTGCTATACATTATGGTATCCTGCAAGGTGACCTTGAAAAAAAGGCCTGCCGCTTTCTTGCCGAATCCTACAAAAACGGAACCCTGGCAAAAAGGGGTAACATCCGTCATATACTGACCAGCGACGATTTCAGCAGTTCAACGGCCTGGGAGAAAAGCCTCGTACATAAAAACAGTTACCAGAACGGCGCCTTGTGGGGAACGGCAACAGGCTGGGTTTGTGAGGCAATTGCAAGGGTTGATCCAGGTTCAGCCCAAAAGCTGGCAAAAGAATACATTGACGACCTTCGTGCCGGGGATTTCAGGAAAGGCCCTGAATACGGGGCACCCTGGGAGTGTTACAATGAACCGGATCCACAGAATGCCGTCTACATGACTACTGTCACCAGCCCCTATATTGTGTTCAGGAAAAAATAGCCGGCAGATCATTTTTTGGAATTGCTTCCAGGTTGGGCAGGAAAAATCATCCCTGAAAGGGTGGCGTTGCAGAAATTATGTTTGATAGTCACCCTTTTTCAATACCTGAATTTTTCTATTTATTTTTTTGAAGGTATAAAATTTGATTTCAGTACATTTTTTTTTGGTCTTCAAAGCCTGTATAAATGGTTAAAAAAGAAAATTTTGTAATATTCCGGACCCTGCATTCCCTTAAAAAGTGTACTGTGTTGTAGAATTGTGATGAAAACAAAAAATATTATTCGTAGTTTTATCCTAATCGTTGGACTAATCTGATTTGTGAAATAAATGAAATACGCATGATGGTCAATCCTCTGAATAAGATGGATTTAAGCCAGTAACAACTTAGCTTCGTCGATCTGCGGAGGCTTCATCGAAAATTGTTTCCGTTGGGCAAATTGACCAATATCTTTTTCACACGGGTATAAATTCCCATTTTTAGGGATCAAATTGATTGGGCAATTGCTTTTCGATCTAATCGTCAGGCAGGTCAACATAGTAATTAACCAGGAATAAGCTTTGAGTTTATCGTGTGCATGGTTTTCGGAGTGGAGAATATCCCTTTGAAAGCTTTCCATGTGATAAGCCCGAATTGAAATTTGTATAATCCGGATAAAAAATATTCCATATGAGTGATACCAAGTCATCAGAAGAACAAAAGAATGTGAACAAAGCTCAGGAAAGCGCCGATTCACGCCGGACCTTCTTTAAACGGTTTGGACTGATTGGGGCAGCCGCCGCAGCAGGTGGAGCGGCTATCTATACTGGTTTTGAGTACCAGGAAACAAAGCCCAATCACGATATGGTGAAAGTCCTGACACCCGACAACAAACTAATTGAGGTACCCAGGGACCAGGTTAAGAATATCAAGGTTGATGTTGCCCGTTTAACTAAAATGGGTAGAGAAGGGCTGGCTGGCCACCGCTGGGTAATGGTTATCGATCTCGCCAAGTGCAGAAATGCACGAAAGTGTATCCAGGCATGCCAGAGTGCACACCAGTTGCGCCCCTATGAATACCACATCAATACCCTGGTCATGCAGGAATCGGCCAATACAGCACCCTATTACATGCCAAAACCCTGCCAGCAGTGTGATAACCCACCCTGTGTGGCCGTTTGTCCGGTGGATGCAACCTTTAAACGCCAGGATGGTATCGTTCTGATTGACAACGAACGATGTATCGGTTGTCGTTTCTGCGTTGCGGCCTGCCCTTATTCTGCACGTATGTTCCACTGGGAAGAGCCATTGAGTGTCGAAACAGACAAAGGCAAGGAGTACAACATCGAACTGAATGTTCCGCAGAAAAAAGGAACTATCTCCAAATGCCTGTTTAGTGCAGACAGGTTGCGTGAAGGGAAATTGCCCTATTGCGTTTCTTCCTGTCCGAATGGCGTCTATTATTTTGGCGATGAAAACCAGGATTCTGTCACAAATGGAACAACAAAGGAGACTTTTCGTTTAAGTGAATTGCTGAGTGTTAACGGCGGTTACCATCTGATGCCTGAATTGGGAACAAAACCAAGGGTTTTTTATTTGCCTCCAAAAAACAGGTTGTTTGAGTTTAAGGATGAAAGGGAGCCAAGTGTATAGAAATTATTTGTGCAGTTTACATTTGAGTATCATTTCAAGGATATTACAAAAACAAATTATTTAAAAATGAAATGAGCCATGAGCCGTAATCTCACCCAGGTGCATGATTCTCTCAGGCGAGTTCCATCAGGTAATAAAAAACAAATTATATACGCATGAAAAGATATTTTTTATTTCTGGTTTTATTCTTCGCTGTAAGCACGCAATTATCGGCCCAGGAATGGATTGTTCCTGCAGATGAAGCAGGGAAACTCAGCCCTTTTGCTTTTTCTGATTCAACCAGGCAGGCAGGCGGAGTTCTATATAACAACAATTGTAAGTCTTGTCATGGTGATCCCGGAAAAAACAATGTAGTTAAACTGGTACCTATTCCACCTGATCCAGCATCGGAACAAATGCAAAAAAATACGGACGGCGGAATGAATTATAAGCTTGCCAGCGGCCGCGGACTTATGCCTTCCTTTAAAAATACGCTGTCAATGACCGACACCTGGAAGATCGTTTCCTTTATGAGGAGTTTCAATGACAAATATGTTCAGGAAGTTGCCAAAAAAACTGACCTGGGTACGGCTTTTCAAAATGTAAAGATTTTGTTGTCTTACAATAAGGAGACCAAACAGGTAAAGGTGATGCCTACTTATGTGAAGGACAACAAACAACAATATGTGGTTGGAGCAGAAGTGAAGCTTTTTGTCAAAAGATATTTTGGAAATCTTATGATTGATGCGGCAAAAACTACTGACAGCAACGGTTTTGCATATTTTAATTTCCCCGGCGACCTGCCTGGAGATTCCCTTGGAGTTGTTCATCTTATAGCTAAACCTTCTGATGAAGCAGCTTTCGGAGAGGCAAAAGCAGATACCTCACTCACAATCGGGGTGGCAACCTACCGTCCTCCGCTAAATGAGCCAAGAGCCATGTGGAATGTTGTCTCTAAGACACCTGTATGGTTACTGCTGACATATTCTTTGACTGTACTGGCCGTATGGGGGTTAATTTTTTATATACTACTGGAAATCAGACGTATATATAAATCAGAAGTATAAGAAATTATACTTTAAACATCAATACTTTAACAATGAAGCGAATATCAATATTGAGCCTGTTTTTTGTACTGGTCACGGCAATATATGCCCAGGAACCTGCCAGTCCCGGGGTCGAAGTCGGGATTGTTGAAAAACTTGGTCAGACAATTCCGTTGGATCTGAAATTTTGCAACGAAAAAAATGATACGGTTACCTTAGGAAGCCTGATAAAAAGGCCAACGGTACTTTCCTTTGTTTATTTTAATTGTCCGGGGCTTTGCAGCCCTTTGCAGGACGGGATTGCCGATGTGATCAGTAAAACTGATATGATACTTGGCACAGATTATGACATCATTACGATCAGCTTCAACACACTGGATACTCCGGAGAAGGCAGTAGAGAAAAAGCAGAATTTTGTTCAGAAAATCAAGGAGGAACAACGTGGAAGCTGGATGTACCTCACCGGTGAATTGAAAAATATTCAGAAAATTACCGAAGCAGTGGGATTCAGGTACAAGCCAACCGGAGTTGACTTTGCACATCCCTCCACGATTATAATTCTGAGTCCGCAGGGAGTTATCACCCGTTATTTGTATGGCCTCTCTTTTCTTCCATTTGAATTGAAAATGGCCATTGGCGAAGCACTGAAAGGCGAGGTGCGTCCGACAAGCAATAAAATTTATGAGTACTGTTTTGCCTATGATCCTCAAAGCAAAACCTATACCCTTCAAGTTACCAGGCTATTGGGGAGTTTTGTCCTGATTTTAGCCCTGTTTTTCGGGCTCTATTTATTGGTCTCCTCCAAAAGAAAATCATCTAAAGCAACAAAGAATGACTAATTCAACCACTTCAGAACCACTTAACTATCTGAACCACCAAACCGGGATATGGTCGTGGCTCACCTCGACCGATCACAAAAGGATCGGTCTTCTTTATCTGTACACAATAACGATATTTTTCTGCACTGCTGCCGTGCTGGGACTATTAATGAGGTTGGAAAAGTCGGCTCCGGGCCAGACAATCATGGATGCACAGACCTACAATGGAATGTTTACCATACATGGAATCATCATGATCTTCATTGTTGTGATTCCGGGTCTTGCGGCGGTCTTTGGAAATATTTTCCTTCCCATTATGATTGGAGCCAAGGATGTTGCTTTTCCGAAACTCAATCTCTTTTCATGGTACGTTTATATCGCAGGGGCATTGCTTGGCCTGTATTCCCAATTTGCAAACGGACATTCTCCTGATACCGGCTGGACTTTCTACGTGCCATACAGTGCAGAAGCCTCTTCCAATGTGGTGATTGCCCTTACTGCAGCCTTTATACTTGGATTTGCCTCCATTCTTACAGGACTAAATTTCATTGTCACCATCCACCGGATGAGGGCACCCGGGATGACCTGGTTCAGGATGCCGCTCTTCCCCTGGTCATTGTATGCCACCGCCTGGATCCAGATTCTCGCTACTCCGATTGTCGGGATTACACTGCTCATGGTTATTGCTGAAAGAACCCTGCAGATCGGGTTTTTTAATCCTGCCTTGGGAGGTGACCCGGTACTGTACCAGCACCTTTTCTGGATTTACTCACATCCGGCAGTGTATGTCATGATTTTACCGGCTATGGGCGTTGTAACTGAAATATTCCCGACTTTCAGTCAGAAGCCGGTTTTCGGTTATGTGCCGATTGTCTTTTCCAGTCTGGCGATAGCGCTGGTTGGATATTTTGTATGGGGACATCATATGTTTACTTCCGGCATGAGCTATGAATCAAGGTGGTTCTTCTCTTTCCTGACCTTCCTGGTCGCTATTCCAAGTGCGATTAAGGTATTTAACTGGTTGTCCACGATGTATGGAGGTTCTGTTGACCTCAAGCCCCCGCTTTTGTATGCAATTTCTTTTATATTCCTTTTCACGATCGGTGGCTTCACCGGTTTGACGCTCGGTTCACTTGCAACAAACATCCAGTTGCACAATACGGATTTTGTGGTGGCACATTTCCACTACATCATCTTCGGAGGAATGGGATTTGCGTTCTTTGCCGGAATACACTACTGGTATCCCAAGATATACGGCCGGATGTACAATTTTAAATGGGCCAATATTTCATGGGGATTTCTTTTTGTTGGTTTTAACCTGCTTTACTTCCCGCTGTTTGTCATTGGGATACAGGGAATGCCAAGGCGGTATTTCGATTATGATCCAAAATTCCAGACCGGTGAATTTCTTTCAACCATCGGGGCAGTCATTCTGTTTATCGGACTTATCGGGATGATTTCAAACCTGGTTTACCATGTTCGTCGCGGAGCTGTTGCCCCTGCCAATCCATGGCACGGCGTAACCCTTGAGTGGCAGATTCCTTCTCCTCCTCCTCACGAAAATTTCGATGAAGTGCCGGTGATCACTAAGGATCCATATGTTTTTGACAATCCTCACACCAAATAAAACAAAGATTTATGTCGACTACCGAACATTCAGATCATATTGACAGTGAAACCGGGAAATTGGGGATGTGGTTATTCCTTTTTACCGAACTCTTTCTATTTGGCGGACTATTCATTGTTTACGCCGTAATGCGCTCAAAATACGCAAATGATTTTCACCATGCTGCACTTGAGTTAAATGCCTTCATCGGTGCCACCAATACCGTTGTGCTGCTGGTAAGCAGTATGACGGTTGCCATGTCTCTGACAGCCATCCAGCAAAACAGGGGAGGTAAGGCCATTGGCCTGATCTTCATCACGCTGATCCTTGCCGGAGTATTCATGGTGAACAAGTATTTTGAGTGGGGTCATAAGTTTGAACTACACCTTTACCCGGGGTCAGATGTCATGAAATCCATGCCTCACGGTGAAATCATGTTTTTTGGACTCTATTACATGATGACAGGATTGCATGCCCTGCATGTTATCATAGGAGGTATACTGTTGACAATCATTATGCTAAGGATAAAATCCGGTAAAATAAACTCAGGGCACTACTTGTTGCAGGAAAATGGAGCATTGTACTGGCACCTTGTAGATTTAATCTGGATTTTCCTGTTCCCATTGCTGTACCTGATTACCTAAACAGAGGTTGCTTGCCTTAACGACATATTGTGACTTAATGAAACAGGCCCTGTTGCAGGGTTAATTGTAAAAGTTTAAATAAATACCAGCTAACGAATGAATAACCACGAAAATCATATCTCAAGCGACTCCCTTAACTGGAAAGTTTTGATTGTATTGTTGATCCTTACCACCCTTTCCATCCTTGCCATAAAAATTCATATCGGAGCTTTTACAGTAGCATTGGCCCTCCTGCTTGCCTCTGTCAAAGTGACCATCGTGCTTTCTTATTTTATGCACCTTAAATTTGAAAATTTATTGCTGCGCCTGATGGTAGGAGGCGTTTTTCTTCTTTTCGCCATAGTTATTGCGATTACATTTATTGATTATTATTTCAGATAATATCCCTGACCATGGAAACAATACTCAATCAAGGTTCCAATTTAGCCGAAGCGGTAGACCGGGCCTTTATTATCATTTTTGCGATTTCCTTCATTTTTACAATTGGGATATCTGCAATGATGATCTATATCCTGATCCATTTTTCCCGTAAAAAAGTGAAAAATCCACAGCAATTTTCCGGGAACGTTAAACTTGAAATTGCATGGACTGTTATTCCGCTTATCATCGTTTTAGTGATGTTTTATTACGGATGGGTTGGCTTTGCGCCCATGCGCAACGTGCCTGCTGATGCTATGCCCATTAAGGTTGTCGGGAAAATGTGGACCTGGGATTTTGATTATGGCAATGGAAAAATTTCAAAGGACCTGGTGCTGCCTTATGAACGCAATGTCAAACTTAACCTGGTATCCGTTGATGTCAATCATAGCCTTTTCATTCCGGCATTCAGGGTGAAGGAGGATGTCATCCCGGGTTACAATAATTATATGTGGTTCAAACCTACCAGGAAGGGAAATTTCGATATTTATTGCACCGAATATTGCGGTCTGGCCCACTCGGCAATGACTGCCAGGGTAATCGTACTGGACAGCCTTGATTTCAAGAAATGGCTGGCAGATCTAAAAGTGAGCGGCAATCTTCCGGATCATCCCGGACTGGCAATACTGAAAAGCAATGCCTGCATTACCTGTCATTCGCTGGATGGCTCCAAAGTTATCGGACCGTCTTTCAAGGGATTGTATGGAAGAAAAAGTGTGGTTGTTACAGATGCGGGCGAAAAAGAGGCAGAAGCCAATGACGATTACATCAAAAGATCGATAACTGACCCTAATGCTGAAGTGCTCAAAGGTTACACCAAAGGACTGATGCTGTCGTACAGTGACAAGATTAGTGCTGAAGATTTAAATAAAATAATTGAATATTTCAAAAGTGAGGCTGAGACAGCAAAGTAAAGCGATGCAACATTTTTCACTGATGAAAAGGCTTATCAGGGTGAGACTGTCCCTGATGGTTACCTTTTCAGCACTCACCGGATATTTCCTGACTGGAATTTCCCCTGGATCAGATTTTGTCTTCCTTTTTGTCGGGCTCTTCCTGCTCTCTTCAGGAGCATCTGTACTCAACCAGGTGCAGGAACGCGAACAGGATTCCCTGATGCAAAGGACTGTCTCCAGGCCCATACCGG
Organism: uncultured Tangfeifania sp.; assembly: GCA_964506325.1. GTDB lineage: Bacteria > Bacteroidota > Bacteroidia > Bacteroidales > Prolixibacteraceae > CAINVV01. Next base: position 19,959 of record CAZDLO010000035.1, on the reverse strand, counting down.
CAGGGGAGATTTCACCCTTTAATGCGGGTATGATCGCATTCCTGTTCATAGCAGCAGGTGCAGCTTTCCTTTGGAGGAATGGAATGATCCCTGCAGTACTCGGGTTGTTGAATATTGTCTTTTACAATTTGATTTATACGCCTTTAAAGACGCGGAGCTGGCTTGCAATCCTTCCCGGGGCTTTGGTAGGTGGGGTACCCCCGATGATCGGCTGGACCTCTGCAGGTTTGGAGTTGTTTCATCCCAACGCGGTATTCCTGTTTATTTTTGTATTCCTTTGGCAGGTGCCGCATTTCTGGTTGTTGATGATCAAATACGGGAAAGAGTACGAAAAGGCTGGGTTTTCCTCTATTTCTAAAATTTTGAACGAAAGGCAGATAAAAAAAGTAGTATTCATCTGGGGAGTTGTCACCTCTGTTTTTCTAATGTTTTTCCCCTTGTTCGGATTTGTTCTGAACCCAGTTTTACTCGTGACCTTAGTAGTTGCCAACCTATTCTTTATCAGCCTGTTCTATCGTTATCTTTTCCAGGGGAAGCATGCTCAGACTATTCGCTACGCCTTTATCCTGATCAACAGCTACGCGATGGTAGTTTTTCTCCTGTTGATCGTTAATGCATTAATTTCCTGAATAACTCTTCCTTTATTCTTTCAGGTATTTTCTGATTACCAGGTATTTTAGTTCGGTGTCACCAACGTTGCTTATTCCGTGCTCACTGCCATCGGGGCAATAGAAGCTGGTATTGGCTCCTCCGGTGGTGGTTTTTCCATTCAGGTAGAATTTCGCTGTTCCTTCCAGTACGAAAAATATTTCATCCCCTTTGTGTTTGTGTGGCGGATGTGTTGCCTGGTGTGGACCGGCTACGCTCATTTTTACTGTTAATCCGTCTGGCAGAAAGTCTTGAGGAATGAACCAGTACTGGTACCCGACCGATGTTTTGACTGATTTGTTCTTGTTGAACTGGTTGATGCAGTTCTCAATTGTATAATTCTTCGCTGCAGGTGCCGTATCCTTAACCGCCTCCTGTGCAGCAGAAAACGAGGCCAGGAGGGATAAAACCAGGATGGCTGAAGTCATTTTTATGTTCATCTGTATATTTATTTCCAGTAAATATCCGAATTTATTTTCGATAATTTTCCGGCGACTTGTGTTGGCCGGAATAACTGCCTTTGCGGGTACTATTGCCTGAGTTTCATCCAGACACTCATTTCTCCCGGCCCCCTGTTGGCCCAGGCGTAATAAGGGATAGCTGTAATTACCTGCTTTTTATCGCCTGTGACCTTACCCTTGGATGATGTTTGTCCGGATCCGGTAGCCTGGATTATTGTTACTCCGTTCAAAAGGCCGGGAAGGAAGTTTGTCGTGTATTCCGTTCCCTGATTCAGAACAAGGTTTAAAATGCTTGTATTGGTGTTGTCCGCCCATTCTGCACAATAGACGAGCGGGCCCCTTTGTAAGGCTATTTTGCCTGTATCGTCCTTAATGAGAGGGTTCGCGATAAGCTCTCTCACCGGCATGGGAAGATCCAGTGTTACCTGGTCTCCCTGTTTCCAATCCTTTGAAATCAAGGCGTAACCATTCTTCAGGATAAGATTGGTTTTCTTACCGTTTACAACGATCCCGGCCTTATCACTTACGGATGTTTTAAAACGGTAAAGATCTGAGGGAAAGGCCTGATTCTGTGCCCATCCCGGGATCCGGACCATCAGCTCAAATTTGCCGGGCACAGTTGGGTTAACATTCAGGGTGATTTTTCCATCCCAGGGATATTTTGTGATTTGTTCAACAGATATTTTCCTGCCATTCAGCACAATGGTTGCCTGGTTGTTCATGAATAAGTTGACATAAAGTGTATCGGATTTCTGGGCATAAACATAGCCCGGAACCGACGGAATAAACCGGCAGATGTTGCTGGGGCAGCATGCACATCCAAACCAGGCACTGCGTTTGTGCTTTCCGTTGGATTCCAGTACATTGGGATAGAAAAACCTGTCGGCGCTCAGCGAAATGCCAGACAGAAGGGCGTTGTACAGTGTTCTTTCCAGAACATCAAAATATTTTGCATCCCCCTCGAGAAGAAACATCCTGTAATTCCACAATACGTTGCTTATTGAGGCACAAGTCTCGCAATAGGCAGTCTGGTTGGGCAGCAGGTAGGGGTCGCTGAACCCTTCATTGGTTCCGGCAGAACCTATTCCCCCTGTTACATAGAATTTTGTTTCAAGCAGATCATTCCAGATTTTGTCAATGGCATTCTTATAGGAATTGTCTCCGGTCAAGGCAGATACATCAGCCATCCCTGCATACATATAGGTTGCTCTGACGGCATGACCAACAATTTTATCCTGTTCAGTTACAGGTTTGTGAGCCTGGTTGTATTCTTTACCTCCCTTTCTGCAGTCGAGGAAGAATTTGGCCAGCTGCAAATATCTCTCTTCCCCGGTGATTCGGTACAATTTTGCAAGTCCCATTTCAATGACCTGGTGTCCAGGATAATAGGCCAGTTTTCCCGGACCAAAATCATGATCAGCCAGGTTGGCGCTTTTGATGGCGATATCCAGTAAAGTGCGTTTTCCTGTTGCCAGGAAATGAGCATAAGCAGCTTCGTACAGATGACCGAGGTTGTAAAGCTCATGGCTGAGTTCCGGGTCCTTTTCCCATCTTTTTTTCCCTACCCAATTGTGCATATGCAGTGAATCGATGGTCCGGTTGGTGAAGAGATATCCATCGGGCTCCTGTGCCAGGGCAATGAAACCAATGATGGAATCAATGCGGCTTTCCAGAAATTTATCAGGATTCGTCTGAAGAGAATAACTTGCTCCTTCAATAATTTTAAAAACATCAGAGTCATCAAACGGATATTCCGACTGAAACTTTCCGACGGTCAGTTTGCCTGCGATTTTGAAATTCTCTATTCTCCCGGTCTTGTAACATTGGGCAATAGCTATGGGAATAGTCACCTTCTGGTTCAGCTCTATCCTGGGAGCCCAGAAATTATCAATTACTTTAACCCTGTTAAAACTAACGGGTTGTATGGGATAATCCTTCAGCAGGGTTTTCTGGGCATCAGCAAGGTTTGTGATAAGGCAGGAAGCAGCACCCAGTAGCAAAGAGCAGGCTATTCTAAAGGAGGATTTCATGGAAATGTTTTTAAGCGTTTGATACCATGTGGTATAATAGTTTACAGCCGTTTTAAAGATAGTTATCCTGTTTGATTTTTGCCAGAGGTTTTCCCCTGTTTATGGTTTGCAGATGAAAATTGATGGATCCAACCTTTCTGTTGTTCTGCATATTTTGAGTTTTTTGTGTACTTTCGGTCGGATGATTCGGCTTTTAACTACAAAATAACTTACAAATGAAGAAATACAACGTTGGCATTATCGGATACAGCTGGGTTGCGGGCGCCCATATTGAGGCCATCAACAAGAGTTCCTATGCCCAGGTTACAGCACTTTATTCTTCCAGGAATCTCAGTTCTGCTGAAATAAGTGCAAGTCACGGCTGCCAGATCACCTGCTACCACGACCTGGCAGAAATGCTTGCAAATCCTGAAATTCACATCATTTCCATTTGCAGCTATCCGGAACAGCATGCCAGGCAGGCCATCATGGCAGCAGAAGCAGGCAAACACCTGATCATTGAGAAGCCCCTGGCATTAAACTGGGATGATTGCCTGTCGGTCAGGGAGGCAGTGGACAAAGCAGGAGTAAAGGTTTGTGTCTGTTTTGAATGCCGGTTTTCGAGCCAGCTTCTGACCATTAAATCTGTTATCGACCAGGGGCTGCTTGGAAAAATTCACTATGGAGAAGTGGATTATTACCATGGAATTGGTCCCTGGTATGGTCAGTTCCGCTGGAATACCATCCAATCAGCGGCAGGAAGCAGCCTGCTTTCTGCAGGATGTCATGCACTGGATGCACTCCTGCTTTGTATGGGAAATGAGGTTGAATCAGTCCACAGCTTTTCTGCCTCCTCATCCAATGAGGATTTTGCCAAATATGAATATCCTACCACCTCGGTAAGTATTCTCAAATTCGGGAATGGAAGTGTTGGGAAAGTTGCCTCTGTAATTGACTGCCTGCAACCTTATTACTTTCATATTCATCTTGTTGGAAGTGAGGGAAGCCTGCTCGACAACAAGTTTCATTCGACCCGGCTTGGCGGTCTGAACAAGAGCAAATGGAGTGAACTTTCCATGAAAATGCTCGATTCAGGCGATGTGTCTGATCACCCCTACCTGAACCAGTTTGAGGCATATTTCAAGGCGCTGGATGAAGGAAAGGATATGCCCCTTACCAATCTCACAGAAGCAATGTATACCCATAAAGTGATGTTTGCAGCAGATGATTCTGCCAATAAAAGTGCAGGGCAGCAATAATCTGAAAATATTTCATCCTATGAAAAAAACTGTTTTGGGCATCTTCGCTCACCCTGACGATGCGGAAATAATGGTGGCAGGTACCCTCACACTCTTCCAAAAAGCCGGCTGGAACATACATATTGCTACCATGACCCCCGGCGACAAGGGATCCGCTGAATTTTCCCGGGAAGAGTTAAGCCTGGTCAGGAGAGAGGAGGCCCTCAAGAGTGCGGCACTGATTGCAGGAACCTATCATTGCCTCGAATGTGAGGATATTTATTTCATGTATGACCGGGAAACCATCAACAAAGCAACTGCCCTGATCAGGACAGTCAGACCGGATGTGGTTATTACTGCCAGTCCGGCCGATTATATGGGTGATCATGAAATAACGAGCCAAATTGTTCAGACAGCCTGCTTCTCTTCCGGTATAAAAAACATGGATATTTCTGAAGCCTGCCTTGAGAATGTTCCGGCACTCTTTTACTGTGATCCGATGGAAGGAAGTGATATATTCGGGAAAGCTGTAAAACCGGCATTTTATGTTGATATTTCCGGCGAAATGGATGTAAAGGAACAAATGCTCGCCTGTCATGAAAGTCAGCGCAACTGGCTTAAAAAGCACCATAAAATGGATGAGTATATCGATGCCATGAAAAGATTTTCCGCCCGGAGAGGGGAGGAGATTGGCGTTCGGTACGCTGAGGGCTTCAGACAGCACCTGGGTCATGGGTTCCCGAAAAATAATTTGATGCAGGAGGTGCTGGGTAACTTCGTAGTTATGAACAAAGACTAATCATCAGGAATAAAATACCAATAAACTATTAACAATGGCGAGAAAATTAAGTATGCTGGCACCGGAATGGTGGGATTTTACAACGCTGGACGACGAATTGCTGAGTGATGTTGCGAAACTCTCTGCCGGTGATTTGCAGCAGCTGTCGAGGGACGGATTTAAAGTTGTTTTCTACGATACGCTCGAAGATTTTTACCTGGCTGAAGCATTGGAGTATATTACCTCATGGAAGCAGGCCACTGCTGATCAGCCGGTTGGGATTTGTGGTCCGATTGGTCCTACCGAACAGCTTCCTCTGGTGGCCAGGATTGTCAACGAATTGAACATTAACCTTGCCAATGCTCATTTTTGGGGAATGGACGAGTGGGTAGTTGATGGTAAGGAAATGTCAGCCTCCCATCCGCTTTCCTTTGAAAAAGCCGACAGGGAGCTTTGCTTTGACCGTATCAGGCAGGAATTGAAGATGCCGGATGCCAACATGCATTTTCCCAAAGCGGATACCTCCGGTTACATCAACAGCTGGGAGAGTGGTGCCAGGTGTGCCGTTATGCAGGGTGGGCAGGGGGATACCAAGCACTGGGCCTTCAACGATCCCGTTAAACGTGAAGGAGCCTACAAAGATCTGCCCCCCACACCGGAAGAGTTCAGAAAACTGACAACCAGGATTGTAGATCTGCATCCTGTTACCTGTATGCAAAATGCACGAACCAGCGCTGGCGGCGTCGTGACAGGGATTCCAAGGCAGGCGCTGACAGTCGGACCTGTACAGACCTGGAAGGCAGATAAGGTTTCAATCTGGCAGGCCGGGGCACATGACAATGCATTTGGCCAGCGACTGACAGCTTTCATGATAAGTAAGAAAATCATGGACAGTGCTGTACCAATGTCATTACTGGCCGGGCATCCCAATGTCCAGTTCAACTATTTCAGGGGTGGGATCGGTGTCTGCGAGACAGAAATGCACTGAAAATAAATTACTGAAGACCAACAAAAAGGTGCAACATTTAATGCTGCACCTTTTTTGTTGGGTAAAATATTCAATTTCAAGTAAATGGATCTCCCTATTTCATTTTTCTTATCCTGACCTCAATCTTGCTGTCCTTCAGAAGATCGGCCAGCAAGGCCGGATCGGTATTTCCCATGTGGTACGGATACAAAATAGCAGGCATAAAGCTGCGGGCACCTTCAGCCACCATCTCCGGAGTCATGGTATATGGCAGATTCATAGGCAGGAATGCAATGTCAATATTTTTAAGTCCGGCCATCTCAGGAATATTTTCAGTATCTCCGGCAATATACAGCCTTTTGTTTCCAAAAGTTACCACATAGCCGTTTCCGTTTCCTGCCGGATGATAAGGGTTCCCATCCCGTTTGTTCACAATATTGTAGGCAGGAACGGCTTTTACAAGTATGTCCCTGTAGGTCATTTCCTCCCCGTTGGAAAGTATTTCAACTGATTCGATTTTTCCCTGGCATGCCCTGCTTGCAACGATTCTGGTTCCAGGTTTGCCTGCCAATGCCAGCGCTTTTTTATCCAGGTGATCCCCGTGCTCATGCGTCACCAGGATGAGATCCCCTTTTGGAAGTGTTGAATAATCTGCCTGCCCCGAAACCGGATCAACATGAATCACTGTACTTCCGGCTTCCAGCATAAGAGTTCCGTGACCTATGAAGGTGATGACAAGTTTTCCGCTTTTGGTCTCAAAACTGTCAGTTTCAAATACTTTCCCAGTATTGTTATTTTGGGAATGGGCCGTAAATGCCATTCCAAACAGTGTGATTGCAGCAATTAAAGTTTTCATAATCAAGGTATTGTAAAGTTATCTGTAACTAAATCCGGATGGCTGTTTGTTGAGTATACGAATTTATTGTTAAGTTAGTTAAGTCGGACCATTGGTTAAAATTATTTTTCAAAAAAATGAGTAGTTTTAGCCTTTGAATCGTTTTATTAACTACTACTTCAAAATGAGAAAATTTATTTATTTGCTGGCTTCGGTTGGAGTACTTCTGTTGTGCTCCTTTACCCCTGTTGAGAAACAGCCTGTATATCAGGATGTTCCATACATACAGGAATACAGTATCAGGTATTATTCCAAATCAGATTCCTTGAAGCTTCTGCAGGTTGGGTGTGACAGAAACGGAGACATCAAGATTCTGACATCTGCAGGATTGTTCAAACCTTATGACGGACAGTTTTTGTACCCGGGGACCCTTGAAAAGGACAGGTCCTATCGTCCGATGAGCGGGAAAAAGCTGGCCGGTATGCTTATGTACAAAGATCAGTTTGTCTTCCTGGATGATAAGGCGGTTTTGAGCAATGCCTGGGCCGGGAAACTGTTTTCCAAACACAGTTTGCCGGATGCCAGGATATTTTCAGCCGGCAAAGATTTCGCCTTTCTGGTTGCGAACGGAAAGGAAATCAGGCTGGTCAATGAATCCAAGGTGGAGTGGACCGGTATTTTTCCCGGGAATGAAATACTTTCGGCCAGGTATGATCCTGCCAGAAACAGTTTCTGGTTGTTGGGCAAGTCTCAGCTATGCCTGCTTGATGTGGCAAAAAGAGAGTTGAAACCGGTATTCAGTTCAGAAAATATGACCAGTTTTGATCTGAGCCTCGACAAGAAAACAGTTTTTATTGGCACAGGTAACGGATATATCAGGTTCGATGCTGGATCCTTAAAACAGACAGGTGCCATCATCCGCAGAGTTCCCTGCCCGCAAATTACAACAGTTGAAGAGGTTAACGGCCAGGTCTGGTTTGGATCCACTGAAGGCGCCTTCCAACTTAGACAGGATGGAAAGTACAATTTCTACAACGGTGAAAGATGGTTGCCTTCCAACAAGGTCATTGATTTTGCCAGGGGAGAGAATAATTCCGTCCTCATTCTGACGGACAAGGGTATGACCGAACTGGTTTACAAAAACTGGACCCTCGCAGACAAGGCAGAATATTATGAGAAACAAGTTCGTTTGCGCCATATCCGCAATGGTTTTAACTCCTCCTTCGACAGTATGGAGAAAGGCAACATTGCCAGTGGAAGACTGAGTGATTCGGACAATGACGGTCTCTGGACCTCCATGTACCTCGCCGGAGAAGTATTCAGGTATGCGGTCACAAAGTCGGAGGATGCCCTTCAAAACTGCAGGGAGTCCCTGGATGCAATGGAGCGCCTTTATACCATCAACGGTTTGGTAGGATTCCCTTCCAGGTCTTTTGAACGGAGCGGATGGATGAAAATGCTGAGCGACAGCGAGAGGTGGAGAAATACTGCCGACCCCGAATGGGACTGGAAAACAACCACGAGCAGTGATGAAGCCATCGGGCATATATTTGTGCTGGGAGCTATGGCCGAACTTGTCAGTGATACTGACCTGAAAAATCGTTCGATACACCTGATTGACATACTTATGCAGCACATCGTCGACAACGACCTCTACCTGATCGACTGGGACGGAAAACCTACCCTGTGGGGAAAATGGAATCCTGCCTATGTCAATTCTTTTCCGACGAATGTAGGAGACCGTAAACTGAATTCTTCCAACATAGTTGCCATGTTTCAGACTGCCTATCATTTCACCAGGAAAGAGATATACAAGCAGAAGGCGTTTGAGTTGATGACAAGGCACGGTTACTTCACCAATCTGATGCAAAAGATGGAAAATATTGGAAAAGCCGATTCCAATGCTGATGAATACAGCAAAATGCTTTCGGGCGACTGGAACCATTCGGACGACGAAATGTATTTTGTGGGCTACTGGGGGTTGTACCGTTATGCATTCAACGATACCTTAAAAACGAAATTCAAGGAATCCATTATCGACCACTGGCAAATTGAAAGGCCGGAGAAGGAGGGTGCCTGGAATATCTTTACCGCCATGACAGGCACAGCAAATTTTGATTTGAACGAGGCTGCATGGTGGTTGAGAGAATATCCCATCGATTTGATAGAATGGGTTATTATCAACAGCAACAGGCAGGATATTGACAAACTGGAACCAAATTTCAGGAGGCAGTCCGTCAAGGAAGTATTGCCGCCTGATGAAACACCGGTCAGCAGGCACAACGGGAACATGTTTCACCTTGACCGGACCCACGGTAACGGCAATTCTGAAAGCAGTGCCGGGGATATCTGGTTGTTGCCTTACTGGATGGGAAGATACCTTGGAGTCATAAGTGCCCCTGTTCAGAAAAAATAGGGAAGAAGTTCATCCTACTTTTGGTGAGTTTGGTTAACTTTGATTATGGATTTTGGTTGTTATTTAATTAAATGATTAACAAATACATCGTTATGAAAAAAATTTCTCTGATTCTTATGCTGGCTATTTTCGTCGGTGCAGCCAGCCAGGGCAAAGGCCAGGCCGGTATCAACACACTCACCAAAAAAGAGGTGAAAGAGGGCTGGAAGTTATTGTTTGACGGACAGAATCCTTCACAGTGGAGAAGTGTGAATAAAGAGACTTTTCCTGACAAGGGCTGGTCCGTTCAGGAAGGCTGTATGGTTTCCGGAGGTGGAGGCAGTATTGTTTCAAGAACAGAATACGGGAATTTCGACCTCGTATGGGAGTGGAAGATGATGGATGCCGGTGGTAACAGTGGCGTTAAATATTTCGTCAAAGAAGGGCCAAAAGATGCGTTGGGTATCGAATATCAAATGCTTGATGACGCTGGCCATCCCTGGACCAAAGATGGAAGGATGAAACCGTTTGATTATCACACCAATGGTGCAGTATATGAAATCTATCCTCCTTCTTCAAAGAAAATCGACAAACCGGTAGGAGAATGGAATACCAGCAGGGTCTTGTCGAAGGGAAATCATGTCGAACACTGGTTAAACGGGGCCAAAATAGCTGAGTATGAACGCGGAAGCGAAGATTTTAAAGTTCAGGTATCCAAAAGTAAATTCAAGGATGTTCCAAACTTCGGACTGCATGAGAAAGGGCTGCTGATGTTAACCGACCACGGCAGTATAGTCTATTTTAAAAATCTTAAAATAAGGGAGTTGTAAGATAATTTTGAAATTTTACTTCTGATGGCCAAATAAAAAAGAGGTTGACTCAAAATTTTGAGTCAACCTCTTTTTTTGGTAATTCATGCTTTGACCAGGTTACTTACCCAGATCACCGCAAATTAGGAACCATTTACCTGCCCTCAATCCATTTTACAATTTTGTCATCGTCAGGGAGTACCCTTGGCATGACAACATCTGCAAGTTCACCTTTCTCATTGATTAGGAATTTCTGGAAATTCCATTGCACAGGAGCATCCAGTACCTTATTTTCGGCTTTGCTGGTCAGCCATTTGTACAATGAATCGATGTCATCACCCTTCACGGATATTTTGGACATCATCGGAAATGAAACACCATAATTTTTTGTACAGAATTCCCTGATTTCGGCATTTGTTCCTGGTTCCTGTGAATTGAAATTGTTGGCAGGAAATCCGATGATTACAAAGTTCCTGTCTTTGTACTGTTCATAAAGCTTTTCCAGCCCTGCATACTGGGGAGTCAGTCCGCATTTGGAAGCGGTGTTGACAACCATTACCTTTTTCCCTTTTAAGGCCGACAAATCGAAGGGCTGGCCATCCAGCGCCGTGGCTTTGAAATCGTACAATACTTTTGTCTGTGCAGAGAGTCCGGTTAATGTAAAAACGAGACAGGCAGTGATAAATAGTGTTTTCATATTTATAATAATTCTAAATAATAATTTATTGTTATATACGTTCCTGAACCAATATGGTTACCGCACAGGTCAATCATTTTCAACCTGGATTTTTTTTGGGGCATAATTGCACCTTTCATTCCTCATCAGGAATTTTATTCCTTTTTATCTTTTTCAATGGTTGATAACTTATTGTTGCAACCGGTTGCCGACAATCATTTTTCTCTTATTTTTGAGGTCGCTTAGGACTACTTTCAGCATGGAACATTATATAGTATCTGCCCGTAAATACCGCCCCGACACATTCACCACTGTGGTCGGTCAGCCGGCCATTACCTCTACGCTAAAAAATGCGATCCGGAGTAATCACCTGGCCCATGCCTATTTGTTCTGCGGTCCGAGGGGAGTAGGGAAGACCACATCCGCACGTATTTTTGCCAAGACCATCAATTGCCTCAATCTTACCCCGGACACTGAGCCATGCAATAAATGTGAATCCTGCATTTCCTTTGGAGAGAACAGGTCCTACAATATCCACGAACTTGATGCCGCCTCCAACAATTCGGTGGAGGACATCCGTTCCCTGGTGGATAAAGTGAGGATACCTCCCCAGATCGGCAAGTACAGCGTTTACATCATCGATGAGGTTCACATGCTTTCATCAGCCGCTTTCAATGCCTTCCTGAAAACACTGGAGGAACCTCCGGCACATGCAATTTTTATTCTTGCCACTACGGAAAAGCAGAAAATCATTCCAACCATACTTTCCAGGTGCCAGATCTACGACTTTAACAGGATAAGCATTTCGGACATCGAAAAATATCTTCAGGAAGTTGCCGGAAAGGAACGTGTTTCAATTGAGGCTGAAGCACTCAATGTAATAGCTCAGAAAGCCGACGGTGCCATGCGGGACGCGCTCTCCATTTTCGACCAGGTAGTGAGTTTTTGTGGTGAAAAAGTGACATACCAGGATACCATTTCCAATCTTAATGTCCTCGATTACGATTATTACTTCAAATTGACAGACGGGTTCATTGCGGGTGATGTAGCCGGCAATCTTTTGATATTTAATGAGATATTGTCTAAGGGGTTCAACGCTCACCATTTTGTGATGGGTCTTTCACGCCATTTCCGGGATCTGTTGATAAGCCGTGATGTTGCGACTCTCCCTTTGCTTGAAGTTGGCGGAGAGATCAAAGATCATTACAGGAAACAGGCATCCGCTTGCAGCGAGGATTTCCTTACTGCCGCCCTGATCATTGCTTCTGACTGCGATATTCAATACAGGAATTCTTCCAATCAGCGATTTTTGGTTGAGCTGGCCCTGATCAGGTGTGCTCAATTGTTGGAGCAATTAAAAAAAAAACAATTGACGAGGTCATAAGCTGTCTCTTTTTTCTGCCTGTTTTTACTGCGGATACTCCTGTTAAACAAGTAGTTAAAGAGATTGTTGGAAAAGAGGTTGCCCCCGCGAAAGTTGCCAGGCCGGATAATCCGCCCAAAAATCTACCGGCAGAACCAGTAAAAAAAACCAGGAGGGCTCACATGGAGCACCTCTCCACACCTTCCATCTCAGGTATGCTTAGGGGTGAGCAATTGCCCGGAGTATCTGAGCCCGGATCACCATTGTCAGTGGGAAAAGAAAATGCCCCGGACCAGTCTTTCGATGCAGTACAGCTGGCAACGGCATGGAAGTCGTTTGCGGAGAGTGTGGAAGCCGGACAATTGAAATCGGCACTTTCAGTGAGAGAACCAATCCTGCTCGATAATTTTTCTGTTGAATACAACCTAGACAATGAGGTTCAAAAACAGCGGATTATCCAGGATCTGAAGCCCAAATTACTGGCCCATCTGCACAGGGAACTGCGCAACGAATTGATCAGTATAGAATTCAATGTGACTGAAAACAAGGATGAGATTTTGAACAAGCCTTATACTGAGCAGGAAAAATTCAATACACTTGCTTTGAAATTTCCTGCATTGGGTATATTGAAGCAGAGATTCGGACTTGATTTCGAATAATTCTCCTTTTCTTCCTGAATCAATTTCCGGTAACTTGTTACTCCACCATAATTTTATACTTTTATCGTTCCAAAAAAGTAAGATTCAAAACAGAATTATATGCAGAAAATTAAAGTACTTAACCCTGTCGTAGAGCTCGATGGGGATGAAATGACCCGAATCATCTGGAAGATGATAAGAGAACAACTTATTCTACCATACCTGGACATTGACATTAAATATTTTGACCTTGGGATTGAATACCGGGACGAAACGGATGACCAGGTTACGATCGATGCAGCCCACGCAATCAAAAAGTACAATGTTGGTATCAAATGTGCCACCATTACACCGGATGAAGCTCGTGTCAAGGAGTTCGGACTGAAGAAGATGTGGAAATCACCGAATGGTACGATCCGCAATATCCTCGATGGAACCATTTTCCGCGAGCCAATCGTTGTGGAAAATGTACCCAGGCTGGTTCCCCAGTGGACTGCCCCTATCATGATTGGCCGTCATGCTTTTGGAGACCAGTACCGTGCTACAGATATCGTTCTGGATCGTCCGGGACAGTTGAAGCTTAGTTTCATTTCCGATGACGGCACTGTGAATGAAGTACACGATGTTTACCATTTTGACGGACCGGGTGTTGCCCTTGCCATGTACAACACGGAGGAGTCCATTCGCGGATTTGCACACAGTTGCTTTAAAATGGCATTGACCAAAAAATGGCCGTTGTACCTCTCCACCAAAAATACAATTCTGAAGAAGTACGACGGTTTCTTTAAGGATATTTTTGAAGAGATATTCCTGAATGTTTACAAGGCAGATTTTGACAAGGCCGGCATTACCTACGAACATCGCCTGATCGATGACATGGTTGCCTCTGCGCTCAAATGGAATGGCAATTTTATATGGGCCTGTAAGAATTATGATGGCGACGTTCAGTCTGATACTGTTGCCCAAGGTTTTGGCTCACTCGGACTTATGACATCAGTCCTTTTGACACCCGATGGGGGAACCATGGAGGCAGAAGCTGCACATGGCACTGTTACACGCCATTACCGCGAACACCAGAAAGGCCGTCCTACTTCCACCAACCCCATTGCATCCATCTTTGCATGGACCCGTGGATTGGATTTCAGGGGCAAGCTGGATAACAATCAGCCACTCCGCGACTTTGCGGCATTGGTTGAAAAAGTCTGTATCGACACTGTTGAATCGGGCAAAATGACCAAAGACCTTGCACTTTCAATTTATGGAGAGAAATTGACTGCTGAAAATTACCTCACCACTGAGAAATTCATGGAAGCCCTGATCGAAGAATTGAATATAAGAATGAAGTGAATCAGGATTATAGTTTTTGAATATAGTTATCGGATTTTGTAACAATTAAAAATAAATTTATGTTAAAGAAATCTATAGAATCGGCTATTAATCAACAGATTAATGCTGAATTTCATTCTGCTTATCTTTATTTGTCCATGTCATCCTATTTTCAGTCCATCGGAATGGCCGGATGTGCAAACTGGATGAAGGTACAGTATCAGGAAGAACTGGCTCATGCGACCCATTTCTTTGATTATGTCCTTGAAAGGGGTGGACGCGTCTTGTTGGAGCCCATCGCAGAGGTGACTGTTGATTTCAAAAATGTGACACATGTTTTTGAAGAAACACTGACGCATGAAGTACAGGTAACGGGCCTGATTAATAACCTGATGGACATTGCTATCAAAGAGAGCGACCATGCCACCAAGAGTTTTTTGCAATGGTTTGTGGATGAGCAGGTTGAAGAGGAGGCAAATGTTGAGCAAATACTGAACAACCTTAAACTCATCAATGGAGAAGGCCAGGGTTTGCTTATGCTGGACAGGGAAATGCAGGCAAGGGTCTTCGTTAATCCATTTCCGGCGAAAGCATAAGTCTGAATAAAACTGTAATTTTTAATTAATAGAATCCACAAATATTGATAAATGATATTTGTGGATTCTCATTTTTGCTTTCAGGGCCGGGTGAAACGATCTTGCGTGTTGGCTGGATCTGCAATCCGGAATTGATGAATTTTCACAGTCCGTGATAAGCGATTCGAATTTCTTCTGTTTGCTGGCCTGACCTTGTTTTTACCCGGCAAACAAAGCGTAAATTATATGCACAGGAATTGGATTGTTTTTTCGCTGAATTCAACATTTCAGTTAACTTTGCAGGTAAAATTTTGATTGGTCAGTACTTAAACAAAAACTGCCTTCAGAGGATGCCGGAATTCATTCAGTAAAATGGGTCCGGAACTTCGGGCAGGGGCACTGGTCAACCGAAGAGTGAATCTTATACTTAAGAAAATATTGATATGTCAATTTTTGGAAATTTGTTAAAGGGCCTTCTTGGCAGTAAATCCGACAGGGATATAAAGGAAGTTATGCCTGCCATTCAACTGGTTAAGCAGGAATATAGCAGGATCACAGGTTTTACTAACGATGAACTGCGTGCTGAGACTTTGAGAATTAAGAGCCAGGTAAGAGAATACATCCGGGCGGAAGAGGAAGAGATTGCTGCCTTGAAGGAGCGTGCGGAAAGTGGTGAAATGCCCATTGAAGAAGGAGAGAAGCTTTACAACAGCGTTGATAAGCTGGAGGAGATTATCACAAAAAAAATTGAGGAGGTACTGAATGCCGTCCTCCCAACCGCTTTTGCCATTGTCAAGGATACAGCAAGGCGGTTTTTTGAGAACCAGGAAATTGTGGTCACCGTCACTGATTTTGACCGTGAACTTGCTGCGAGCAAAGATTTTGTCACCATCGAGGGAGACAAGGCAATCTTTAAGAACAGCTGGGTGGCAGGTGGTACATTACAGACATGGAACATGGTTCATTATGATGTTCAGCTCATTGGAGGCTATGTGCTGCACACTGGAAAAATTTCTGAGATGGCCACCGGTGAAGGAAAAACCCTTGTCGCGACACTTCCGGTCTTTTTAAATGCACTGGCCGGTCGTGGCGTTCATATTGTCACAGTCAATGACTACCTTGCCAAGCGTGACTCTGAATGGATGGGTCCAATCTACATGTTCCATGGCATCTCCGTGGATTGTATCGACAAACACCAGCCGAATTCGGTGGAACGTCGCCAGGCTTACAATGCAGATATCACCTTTGGAACCAACAATGAATTTGGTTTCGATTACCTCCGCGATAACATGGCCGTTGAGCCTGCAGATCTCGTTCAACGAAAGCACCATTACGCGATCGTGGATGAGGTCGACTCAGTATTGATTGATGATGCACGTACCCCGCTGATTATTTCTGGTCCTGTTCCAAAAGGTGAAAACCAACTCTTCGATGCGCTGAAATCACCGGTTGAACAATTGATTAAAACACAACGCGAGCTTGTCAACCAGCTGTTGGTTGAGGCCAAGAAAAAAATCAGTTCCTCCAGCAGGGATGAGGCAGAGGAGGGTGCTATGGCATTGCTCCGCGCGTACAAGGGTTTGCCAAAATACAAGGCAACGATCCGTTTTCTGAGCGAGGAAGGTAACAAGTCCAAAATGTTGAAGACTGAAAACTACTACATGCAGGACAACAGCAAGAACATGCATATTGTTACTGATCCGCTCTATTTTATTATCGAGGAGAAGCAGAATTCAGTCGAACTGACAGATAAGGGTATTGATATTTTATCGCAGAATAATTCGGATACGACTTTCTTTGTATTACCGGATGTTGGGGCTAAAATTGCTGATATTCAGAATGATACAATACTCGACAACGATGAGAAAATTGAGAGGAAGGATCAGCTGATGCAGGATTTTGCCATCAAATCCGAGCGTATACATACTGTAAATCAATTGCTGAAGGCCTATACCATGTTCGAAAAAGACATTGAATATGTTGTAATCGAAAACAAGGTAAAGATTGTTGACGAGCAGACTGGCCGTATCATGGAAGGCCGTCGCTACTCCGATGGGTTGCACCAGGCTATAGAGGCAAAAGAGAAGGTAGTTGTAGAGGCTGCTACCCAGACTTTTGCTACCATTACGCTGCAGAACTATTTCAGGATGTACCATAAACTGGCCGGTATGACCGGTACTGCCGAAACTGAGGCAGGTGAGTTGTGGAGCATCTATAAACTTGAAGTGGTTGTTATTCCAACCAACCAGGCTATTTCAAGAAAAGACTTCGAGGATCTGGTTTACAAGACCAAGAATGAAAAATACAAGGCCATCATCGAGGAGATTGCCCGATTAAATAAGATAGGCAGGCCTATGCTGGTCGGTACAACTTCTGTCGAGATATCGGAATTGCTTAGCCGTATGTTGCAAATGAAAGGCATCAAGCACCAGGTCCTCAACGCCAAACTGCACCAGCGTGAGGCAGATATCGTTGCCGAGGCCGGTAAGCTTGGAACTGTGACCATTGCAACAAACATGGCAGGTCGTGGAACAGACATAAAGCTGACACCTGAAACCCGTTCTCTTGGCGGTTTGGCCATCATCGGCACCGAGCGGCATGATTCACGCCGTGTCGACCGCCAGTTGCGCGGCCGTGCAGGACGCCAGGGTGATCCGGGTACCTCCCAGTTTTTTGTTTCCCTGGAGGATGACCTGATGCGTCTCTTCTCGTCTGACCGGATTGTAAGTATCATGGACCGGCTTGGCTTGAAGGAAGGTGAAGTTATTCAGCATTCAATGATCTCCAAATCCATTGAGCGGGCCCAGAAAAAGGTGGAAGAGAACAACTTCGGAATTCGTAAAAGATTGCTTGAATATGACGACGTGATGAACTCACAACGGGAGGTGATCTATAAAAAGAGGCGCCACGCATTGTTCGGGGAAAGGATTGAAGTAGATATCCTCAACATGATCTACGATATGGGCGAGATGCTGACACAGGAACACGTTCCCAATGGAAGCGAAGCCTTTGAGGCTTATAAGATCGACCTGATCAAAGCACTTTCCCTTGATTGTCCGGTTGATGAGGAGGAGTTTTCCAAAATGAAGGAGGAAGATATTACCGAGAAGGTATACCATGCCTCTATCGAGAATTTTACCCGCAAATCCCAGATGATTTCAAGACAGGCATGGCCTGTAGTAAAGAACGTATATGAGACTAAATCTCATATATACAACAATATAGTTGTGCCGATTACCGATGGACATCGCCTTTTCAACATTGTGACGAACCTGGAAAAAGCCTACAAAACCCAGGGGTTGGACCTGGTAAAAAACTACGAAAAACAGGTCATCCTGGCAACCATTGACGAGCACTGGAAGGAAAACCTCAGGGAACTCGATGAGTTGAGAACATCCGTTCAGAATGCCTCCTATGAACAGAAAGATCCGCTTCTGATTTATAAGCTTGAATCATTCAACCTTTTCAAGGCGATGATGGAGCAAATAAACAGGGGAGTGGTATCTACCCTCATGAAAGGCCAGATTCCCATCAGTGACGCCGAAGAGGTAAAGGAAGCTCCCCTTGCCAAACGTTCCCACGACCGTTCACAATACCGTGAAGAGAAAATGGATGCTTCCAGTCGCTCAGGTGAGCACCAGGAAGAACAAAGGGCACCGCAGCCTGTTCGTCATGCACCAAAAGTCGGTCGGAATGAACCTTGTCCTTGCGGAAGCGGTAAAAAATTCAAGAACTGTCACGGTCACGAATAATATTAGGAGTGATGAACTATGATTTAATTTAGGAAATCACTCACCACGAATAAATTTTGCTGGTTGAACTAATTTTACATATCAAAACGCTACCCCATGATAATGAGTATTTTAATGTCTATAAACTGGAATGTCAGTCCGGAATTGTTTAGTCTCGGACCCATTGCGGTACGTTGGTACGGACTGATGTTTGCCGTCGGGTTTTTGTTGGGATACCAGATTATGTTCAAGATGTTTAAGTTTGAGTCATCCAATACAGAATGGCTGGACAAATTGTTCATTTATTCCATTGTCGCGACTATTATAGGCGCCAGGCTCGGTCATGTTTTATTCTATGGATGGAGTTATTACTCCCAGCATCTTGTTGAGATTTTATTGCCAATAGCCAGAGAAGGTGGTGGATACAAATTTGTCGGTTACCAGGGATTGGCCAGTCATGGCGGAGGTTTTGGAGTTATTGTGGCGATTTACTTTTTCTCGGTAAAAGTCACCAAAAGATCCATGTTATGGACGCTCGACCGTTTGGTTATTCCAACCGCACTGGTAGGAGCATTGATCCGCACCGGCAACCTGATGAATTCTGAAATTTACGGAGTTGCCACAAACCTGCCCTGGGGTTTCATTTTTGAACGGAACCATGAAACAATTGCCAAGCATCCAACCCAGATTTATGAGGCATTGGGCTATCTTTTGGTCTTTATTACCGGTTTGTTGTTCTTCTACAAATCAAGGGATCTTAAAGATCGCGCAGGGTTTATCTTTGGTTTTGGCATCACAGGTATTTTTATTACCCGGATTCTGGTCGAATTTATCAAGGAGAATCAGGAGGTTTTTGAAGAGGGTATGTTGTTGAATATGGGGCAGTTGCTTAGTATTCCATTTATATTGGCCGGTTGCTACCTGATGTACATGGCCATGAAAAATCCAGTCAGAAAGTATTGAACGCGTTTGACAGGGAAGCGACTGTTTCCCTGCATTATTGGTAAAAATCTGTCTTGTTTAAGACAGATTTTTTTTTAATCATGAAATGGAGATTCGTCAGGAGGTTCTATGTTCTCTTCCTGTTAACCATTGGCGAATTCTCCGATCTCCGGTGTAGGGAATTGAACGGATTTTCCAGAATACCTGCTATACCCGGGCTCATCAGTAAATTTATTTGCTGTGCAAAGTGCTGATATATAGACTAATAGGAATCAGGTGCTTAAAATATCAACACTGTATATAAATTAAACAGTATATCTAAATATCACACATACAGCACTATAGAAGTAATTTGTATAAATTGTGTATATATATTCAACACATCATTGTGTTTAAAATTTATATCAATACAATATAAGGTATTCATTATCAGTAATATATAGTTTGACGAAATATATTGGCACGCTTATTGAAATCAATAGGGCGGAGGCCAGAATTCTTTAGCGGTCTCCTGGATCAAATTTTCAGTCAAACTTATAATACTACCATGAAAAACAAATTACTTTCA
>CAZDLO010000034.1:0-34381 GCA_964506325.1 uncultured Tangfeifania sp. | reverse complement strand
GTTCACTGGTATTGAGGGGAGTAACCGGTATTTTCACCGGACGTGTTCCTTTTGTATGGATTGTAAGTCAGGTTGGAGATGCAGGTATGGTTCAAACTACCATGACTTATTCGGGTACAGCTAATACACCCGGGCCTTTCAAGCCAGAAATGAATGCTTATTATCCGGCAACTCAGCCTACGGCAGGAACAATTGTACCGGGTTCATTCACCATTATTTCTGACAATTTCAAAATGCCACAGACCTGGAAAAGCAGTCTTGCATTGGATGCCAAGCTCCCATGGGGCATGAAAGGATCCCTTGAAGGTATCTACAACAAGGATTTCAATACAGCGTTCTTTGTGAATGAAGGTCTGAAAGGAATGGTTCCACTGAACATTGCAGGTTATCCGGATAACCGTCTGGTCTATCCTGTCACAGCAACAGCCACAACCAAGGACAAATATCACCAGCTCATCAACTCAGCAGGTGCAATCACAACTTCTACCGGAATCGGCAATGGAGTCTCTCCAATCGTTCTTGAGAACAGAAAACAGGGTTACTACTACTCTTTAACAGCCAAACTTGAGAAATCATTTGATCATGGTTTTTATGGAATGTTGGCATACACACGCAGTGAAGCCAAAAACCTTGTTGACGGAGGTGGAGACCAGGCTGCTTCAGCATGGACAGGCAATCCCAATGTAAACGGCTCCAACAGTGAAGAACTGAGTTATGCCAGTTATGTGGTTCCGGACAGGCTGATCGCCTCCTTGTCCTACAAAATCGAATACCTGAAATCAATGGCTACAACATTGTCAGTATTCTATGAAGGAAGTTCACAAGGTCGGTTCTCCTATACCTATTCAAGCAACTTTGTAAGGGACAACGGCGCACTTAACCTGATCTATGTTCCAAAAAATGCAGCAGAAATAACTTTTGTTGACCAGACTGTTAAAAATTCAGCAGGAGCAAATGTCTTATGGACAGCTGCAGCGCAGAGTGAAGCTTTCTTTAAATACGTAAACCAGGATAAATATCTTCGCACTCGTCTTGGCAAATATACTGAACGCAATGGTGCCCTGATGCCCTGGAGAAACAATTTCGATGCAAAAATTATGCAGGAGTTCTTTGTTAAAGTTAAGGGCAAACGCAATTCCATCCAGGTTAGTCTAGATGTTTTAAATGTTGCCAACCTTATCAACCACAGCTGGGGTATTGCTGATTTCTACAACCAGAGCCCAATTTTGGTTCCTGCTAACAGTTCAAGTGTTGTTGCAGGAGGTACTGTTAAGCCAACATTCAGAATGAACCCACTCAACGGCGATATGATTCAGAAAACCTATCGTGATAATATAAGTTACAGTTCAACCTATTCCATGCAACTCGGAATACGTTATATCTTCAACTAGTCTGACAGGTTCATGAAATGTCTAAGGAGGGTACCTGTTGGTACCCTCCTTTTTTTAGGATATAATCATTAAATTTGCGGGTCTTACAAAGAACAGCATCATGGCTCAGAAACCCTCCATACCTAAAGGAACCCGGGACTTTTCCCCCCTGGAAATGTCTCGAAGAAACTACATTTTTGATACCATCAAAAGTATATTCAGGCTTTACGGTTTCCAACAAATTGAAACTCCTGCAATGGAGAATCTATCAACCCTGACAGGGAAATACGGTGAAGAGGGAGATAAGCTGTTGTTCAAAATCCTCAATTCCGGAGATTTCCTGGCGAAGGCCAGGGAAGAAGACCTGGTGACCAGAAACAGCAATAAGACAACCTTCCAGATTGCAGAAAAGGGCCTGAGGTATGATCTAACTGTTCCATTTGCCAGGTATGTGGTTCAATACCAAAGTGAGATAAATTTTCCATTCCGTCGCTTTCAAATACAACCGGTCTGGCGGGCCGACCGGCCTCAAAAAGGCAGATACCGGGAATTTTTTCAGTGTGATGTGGATATTATCGGGTCTGACTCACTACTAAATGAATATGAGCTGATCCAGATTGTCGACAAAATTTTCACATTACTCGGCATAAATGTTACCATAAAAATAAACAACAGAAAGATATTGGCAGGTATTGCCGAGACCATTGGGGAGGCAGAAAGGATCATTGACATCACAATAGCCATCGATAAGCTGGATAAGATAGGGCTGGAAAAGGTCAATGAAGAACTTCGTGAAAAAGGAGTTTCGGATGAAGCTATACAAAAACTTCAACCAATACTTCTGCTGACCGGCACCAATGAAGAGAAACTGAACCGGATTCAGATGGTAATTAATGAATCCCAAACCGGCATTAGAGGCATAGAAGAGCTGAAGAGTATCTTCACCTACCTAAAATCCGGAAATGTTTCTTCCAGGGTAGAACTGGACCTGACCCTGGCCAGGGGTCTGAATTATTATACTGGAGCAATTCTTGAAGTAAAGGCCAATGATGTTCAGATTGGGTCTATTACCGGTGGAGGCAGATATGATGACCTAACCGGGATTTTTGGCTTGCCTGATATCTCTGGAGTTGGGGTCTCATTTGGAGCTGATCGTATCTATGATGTAATGGAACAACTTGATCTTTTTCCAAAAGACCAGACCATCTCCACCAGGGTTTTATTTGTCAATTTTGGTACGAAAGAAGAGTTATACTGCCTTCCGCTACTTGAAAATCTTCGGAAAGCAGGTATAGCCAGTGAAATTTTCCCTTCTTATGATAAAATGAAAAAACAGATGAATTACGCCAACAGGAAGTCGGTTCAATATGTTATCCTGGCGGGTGATTCTGAAATTGAAGATGGTTGTGTCACCGTCAAAAACATGGAAACCGGTCTGCAAACTATTGTAAAAACAGCCGAACTTACTGAATATTTTCTTAAACAGTAACTTTATGAAGAAACCGGAAAAAAAGAGGGATGCAAACAATTTGCATCCCTCTTTTTTTACCCAAATTCGATACTATTTGGCTTTGTCTTCATCTTTCTTCCGCATTTCATGCATCAGGTATGACCTGAATTTTCGTTCTGCCCGGTAAAGTTTAACAACCTTTTCAGCGGATAGCATTGTTAAGAATTTTGTATTATAGGTTTCTATCAATTTACTCTCTTTCATCGGAATAGCCACTATTTCGCCTGCAAGTCTGCGAAAATAATCTTCATTCTTGACCGATGTGTCATCATCCTTATCTTCCAATTCTCGTCTGCGGTCCATCAGGGCATAGCGCTCTTTCTCCAATTGGTTGTACACGGGCCAGAATTTTTCGCCTTCCTGGGGTGTAAGTCCTACATTCTCCGTAATAAAAGCAACCTTTTTACTTTTGATTACTTCAATCATTTTGGGATCCACTTTTTTCTGAGCACTTAGCCGAACAAAGCAAAAAAGGATCAACAGGCTAATTAAAATCGTTCTCATGTTATTTATTGGCATAAAGAATTTCTAAATCGGAACAATTTGAAGCCAGGTAATCGGCCAATTCCTCTTTGGGCATTTTGGAAGCATCAAATTCATCCATTTCTGCGATGGCAGAGAAAAAACTAACTTCCGAAATCTGAGATGTGAGCGTGGCGGAATAGGTCTCAGACCTATCCCCAACAATCAATGCACTGTCTTGCTGTAAATTTACAAAGGAAACCTCAGGTTGTTGATCAGCTGAGTAGAGGTACACAGTAAGGATTATAGCCAAACCGGCAGCCAAGCCAAGTAGAGGTTTCAGGTAGAACACAATACCGTTTCTTCCTGAGGATACTGGCCGGTCAGCATCCATCCTTAGCTTAAGCCGTTCTCCAAATGACTCAAAATATCCATCCGGAACACGATAACCCGATTCAATTTTTGGAAAACCGGGAATCCCTTCTATTTCTTCGCTTTTCTTTTTCATATCATTTACACATAACTAAGACAAATAAAATGACAAAAGGTTTAATACCTGATGATATTATTCCTCGCCAAATTGTGCTGCTATTTTTTTGACTGCATGGTGATAGGAAGCCTTTAGCGCACCAACAGATGTATTTAGAATTGCTGCCATTTCTTCATACTTCATTTCATCGTAATATTTCATATTGAAAACAAGCCGTTGCTTATCCGGGAGCCTCAACACAGCAAGCTGCAATTTCTTCTGTAAGTCTTCTCCTTCAAAATGGCCATCATTTTCAAATCTCTCCACAAGATAATCTGGTACACTATCAATGGAAGTTACATTCCTTCGCTTTTTTTGCTGAAGAAAACTCAGGGATTCGTTGGTTGCAATCCTGAACAGCCAGGTAAATAGACTGGAATCCTCACGGAAACTGCTGACATTATTCCACACCTTGATAAAAACGTTCTGCAGCAGGTCATCGGTATCATCATGGCTTACCACAATTTTACGGATATGCCAATAAAGACGTTGCTGGTAAGCATTTACCAGCAATTGAAAAGCCTTTTCTTTCTTTTCCTCACTTTTGAGGTCCGAAATTAAATTCTTGTCTTTATCTGTCATCCTTCCTCTTAACTCTATGTTTTGAAAGACATTTCGCTGCATTGCTGTTTTGCAGTATACCCCTTCTCCCATGTGCCTGACTTTCAGTATGCAGGCAAGCCAGAATAGACCAAATCACAACCACCGGCAACAGTCAAGCAAAATAGTCTTTCTACAATCCATTTTGACAAAGGTAACGACTCAAGGTTTAAAATTGTACCTTTGCCGAAATTATTGTAAGTAAAGTATAGAGATGGCCCTAAGATGCGGAATAGTAGGACTACCCAATGTTGGTAAGTCAACCCTTTTTAATTGTCTTTCCAATGCGAAAGCACAGTCAGCAAATTTTCCCTTTTGCACAATAGAACCCAACCTCGGTGTAATAACTGTCCCGGATAAAAGATTAATCCGTCTTGCCGAGATTGACAATCCCAAAAAAATAATACCTACTACCATAGAAATAGTTGATATTGCCGGACTGGTAAAAGGTGCCAGCAAAGGCGAGGGTCTCGGTAACCAGTTTCTGGCCAACATCCGGGAGGTAGATGCAATAATTCACGTGATCAGATGTTTCCATAATGACAATATCATCCACGTCGACGGTTCTATTAATCCGGTTCGTGACAAAGAGGTAATAGACATAGAGCTTCAACTTAAAGATCTTGAAACAGTTGAAAACCGCATTGCCAAACTTCAGAAACAGGCGAAAGTTGGTGGAGACAGGATTGCTCAGAAGACAGTCTCCATAGCTGAACGGTTAAGAGAAGTACTTATTACCGGTCAATCGGCCCGAACCCTAATTTTAACAGAAGATGAGGAGGAACATATTCATGATTTCTTCCTGCTTACGCGCAAACCTGTTGTCTATGTGTGTAACGTTGATGAGGCATCAGCGGTAAAAGGCAACAGCTTTACAGATGCACTCAGGGAAAATGTCAAAGACGAAAAGGCTGAAATCCTTATCATTGCAGCTGCTACGGAAGCTGACATTGCCGAACTGGAAAGCTACGAAGAGAAACAGATGTTCCTGGAAGATCTGGGACTGGATGAACCAGGAGTAAACAAACTGATACATTCTGCCTATAAACTGCTAAATCTGCAGACCTATTTCACAACCGGGGCAGATGAAAGCCGGGCATGGACCTTCGTAAAAGGAATCAGGGCGCCGAAAGCAGCCGGGATTATCCACAGCGATTTCGAGAAGGGTTTCATCCGGGCTGAAGTGATAAAATACA
Source organism: uncultured Tangfeifania sp. (assembly GCA_964506325.1). Taxonomy (GTDB): domain Bacteria; phylum Bacteroidota; class Bacteroidia; order Bacteroidales; family Prolixibacteraceae; genus CAINVV01. The sequence goes on along the minus strand of CAZDLO010000034.1, from coordinate 28,714 downwards.
ACGATTATGTGACTCTTGGATCAGAATCGGCATGTCGTGAAGCTGGCAAAATTGCCGTCGAAGGAAAAGAATATATCGTGCAGGATGGCGATATCATGCATTTCCGGTTCAACGTCTGATCCCGTCATCTTTTCTCCAGTACTGCTTTAACGGCAGCAACAATTCCGGGGTACCTGAACTCAAAGCCCAAATCCAGGAGTCGCTGAGGATAAATAAATTGACCTCCCAGTAATGCTACAGCTGCTTCACCATACATCAATTTCAAAGCTGCTTCCGGTACCCTGAAAATGGCGGGCCGATGACATTCCATGGCTAATACCCTGGTAAAAAATGCATTGGTTGTAAATTCCGGAGCTGTAAGATTAAATATTCCTTTGCACTGGCTGTTATCAATCATGAAACTTACGGCCCGGCAAAAATCAAGGTAATGAATAAAGGAAAAGCCTTGTTTGCCAGATCCGATCTTACCTCCCAGGCCGGCCCTGAACAAAGGAATCAGTTTGTGCATAATTCCACCATCATGACCCAATGCCATTCCGATGCGGATTATACAGACCCTCATATCAAATCCGGAGAGTGGTTCAAGGCACTTCTCCCATTTTCTTACAACGTCAGACAGAAAATTATTGTCGAAATATCCGGATTCTTCGCCATGAATTTGAATAGAGTCATAAATACCTATAGCAGAGGCTGATATAAATACTGAAGGGCGTTCTGATGATGGCAACAAAGCGACTGCATCAACAAGCACGCTTGTAGTATTCAAACGGCTGTGGAGAATCTCCCTTTTATTGGTTTCCGTCCATCTTTTTATAACTGGTGAACCTGCCAGGTTGATTACTACATCGGCAGATTTAATTAACTTTGAAATTCTCCCAGGCCCTTCACTGAGATCAGTTCTTCGGATTATAACTATTTCATGGCCCTGGGATGAAAGAAACCCATCCAGATGCCTTCCAAGAAAACCGGTTCCCCCTGTAAGTATAATTTTCATTCGAAAAATGTTTGTTTATAAAGGCCATAAGGATAATTTCAAGGAAATACTTTTATCCTGAAAGGTTATATCCAACACATGGCTAATTCATTTTTTACCGTAATTTTGTGTCAGTCGTTAATATATTGAAAAATTCCGGATGTCGGTAGCAAAATCAAAAAAACCTGGTGCCCCAAAGAAGAAAAAATCTTTCTGGGATGCTTTTCGGCGCAAAGGAAACCAATCAACCTGGAAATTCGTTTTACTCTGGGTGTTAAAAATCTTCCTTTTCGGATTCTTTTTACTCTCTTTCCTCTTTGTACTTGTCTATATCGGCACATTCGGTGAACTTCCTGATGCTGAAACACTTATAAAAATCAAAGAACCTGTGGCATCTGAAGTTATGTCGCAGGATGGCAAAGTACTGGGAAGGTACTATGTCGAAAACAGAAGCAGTGTAACCTTCAAAAATATTTCTCCCAATGTAATCAATGCCCTTGTATCGACAGAAGACGCAAGGTTTTACGAGCACCGGGGTATCGATGAATGGGCGGTATTGAGGGTGTTTGTTAAAACAATTTTTTTGGCCAACCCTAGTTCAGGCGGAGGTTCTACCCTATCCCAGCAGATAGCAAAAAATATTTTTGGCCGGGAAAACTGGGGACCGCTCACACTGCCAGTCAGCAAAATAAGGGAATCAATTATCGCTTATCGCCTGGAAAAGTTGTATGGGAAAAATGAGATTCTTACTCTGTACCTCAATACCGTTCCCTTCGGGGAGAACACTTTTGGCATAGGTACTGCTTCCGAGCGATATTTTAGTACAATCCCCTTAAGATTGACTGTTCCGCAAGCCGCTACACTGGTTGGCCTTTTAAAGGCCAATAACGCCTACAACCCAAGGCTCTATCCTGAAAAATCAATCCAGCGAAGAAATACGGTCATCCGTCAGATGCAGAAATACAATCACCTCACAGCAGTTGAAGCAGACAAGTACTGCAAAACTCCGTTGGGTCTCAAATACAATTTCCTGACATACAATACCGGACCAGCGCCCTATTTCCGCGAGATGATCCGCCTTCAGCTGGAAAAATGGTGCGCCGACAACATCAAGGAGGATGGCACTCCCTACAACCTGTATACCGATGGATTAAAAATCTTCACCACCATAGATTTCAGGATGCAGAAGTATGCTGAAAATGCGATGAAGCAACAGATGAAAGAGCTTCAATCCACTTTTGATAAGGAATGGAAAGGATTGTCTCCCTGGGGCAAAAACAATGAAATTGTGAACCGGGGGATGAAAAGATCAGTACGTTACAAGAGACTCATCGAAGCCGGCAAGAGCGACAAAGAAATTGCCCAGGTTTTTAAAACACCTGCCAATATCAAACAATTTGGGTGGGATGGGGACCAGGCAGTAAGAATTAGCCCAATGGATTCTGTCCGGGCGTCACTTAAATTACTTCATTGCGGTTTTATTGCCATGGATCCGCGGAATGGCCAGGTAAAGGCATGGATTGGAGGAAATGACTTCCGGTTCTTCCAGTATGACCATGTCCTTTCAGCCAGACAGGTTGGGTCAGCCTTCAAACCATTTATCTATGCTGCCGCTCTTGAAAACGGACTACCTCCGGATAAATATTATGCCAACCAGCAAATTACATACAATGATTACCAGGACTGGGCACCGGGCAATGCCGACAACGAATACGGAGGATATTACTCCCTTGAAGGTGCCCTTTGCAAGTCTGTGAATACCGTAGCAGTCCAGGTGCTGATGGAAACAGGCATTATCGAAACAACAGACCTTGCCAAAAAAATGGGTATCAGAGCTGACATCCCAAGGTTTCCTTCCATTGCACTCGGTGCAGCGGACATTCCGCTCATTGAAATGGTAAAAGCTTATTGCTGCTTTGCCAGTGAAGGTCAAACCGTTGAAACCAACTACCTGATCAGGATCGAAGACAACAAAGGAAAAGTATTGAAAAAATACTCAGCTGATTTTGTCGGGGAGCAGGTACTGGGCACTGAAAATGCGCGAATAATGAACCACTACCTCGAAGCAGTGGTCAGGGAGGGCACCGGTTCCGCCATCAGGACAAGATACCATATTCCGGGCTCCTTTGCCGGAAAAACAGGAACGACTCAAAATTATGCGGATGGCTGGTTTATGGGCTACACACCGACGTTGGTCACAGGTTGCTGGGTCGGGGCTGAAGATCCACAGGTACATTTCAAGTCTCTGGCGCATGGACAGGGAGCCTATATGGCTTTGCCTATTGTGGGAGGCTTTTTCAGAAGCTATTACAACGATCCTGCTTTTGCTTCCAATGCAGAAATATCCTTCACAGCACCAACACCTGAAAATCTGGCACTTTTGGAAACGCCTCATTTTGCAGAAGAGCTTAAATATGCAAAGCCCGGATTCTGGGATATTTTCAAAAGTGACAAAAAGAAGAATGAGGAACTTAAAGGAAAAAGCATAGAAAAGGCAAAGGGAAAAAATCGCAAAGGCGGGGAGATTTCTCCGGAAAAACCTGAGGAGGAAAAACCATCCATTTGGAAAAAGATAAAAAACGCATTATCAAGAAAAAATGATTGAGGGAAAATCCGAATCCTCATCCATGAATGTATCAACTGTTGATTTTCAATTAATAAAAGACTATGCCGGTATTAACAAAGCAATATGACCCGATAGGGCAAGCTGTTCTTGATTATTTCCATGGCATTACCGGTGAATTAATACTGGTAAAAACCGACATTGCAGAAGATGAGACCCTCTCCCCTGCCTATTTTTTCAGAACATTTGAACAAATGCCTGTGCAGGAAAAAGAAGCCCTAAAAAGGTGCAAAGGAAAAGTGCTGGACATAGGAGCCGGTGCCGGAGCACATTCCATCTGGCTCAAGGAAAACGGATTAGCCGTTGTCTCGTTAGATATTTCACCCCTTTCCTGCGAAACAATGCGTCAAAGAGGATTAACGGAGGTTATATGCGGCGATATATATTCACTTGAAGGCCTCAAATTTGACACTATTCTTCTGCTCATGAATGGTGCAGGTGTTGCCCAGACCATTGCCGGCTTGCCCGTATTGCTGAATCATTTGAAACAACTTCTCAATACCGGAGGCAGGATCCTTGCTGACTCTTCCGACCTTCTCTATCTTTTTACCGACGAAAATGGTGAAACATGGATCGACATAGCATCAGATACCTATTATGGTGAAATGGAGTACCAGCTGAGTTACAAAAAGGTAAAAGGGAAAAAATTCCCATGGCTATTTGTCGACCCGGACACCTTAACCGATTATGCTGAGAAATCAGGCTACAGGGTAATAAACAGGATTACCGGAGAACATTTCGATTACCTGGTGGAGCTGGGATTGGAGTAAGAATTTGACAATAAGAAAATGAATTAATTGACACAATATTTTAACAGTCAATAAATCAATTAACATCCCGCGACACACGTTACGAATGGCCACCAGAAAAAATATTACAGTTTGCATTTGCAACGGAGTCTCAAAATCAGAAATAATAAATATTTTGAAAAAGGGGGCCGACAACCTCGGGGAAGTTAAGAAATTCACGCTTGCTGCAACCAGTTGCGGAAGATGCAAACCTCAGGTTGAGGCAATCCTTGAAAACTTTCTGAAGGAGAAAAAAAAACCTTTACAAAGGAAAATTGAATTTTAAATACCCCTGTCGGTTCAATGTTTTCTCTATCTTAAATCTTCGAAAGGGAATCAGATTTTTAAAACAATATATTAAATTAATTGATAATTTTGTTTAGCTATTATTCCAAAATCACTATAAAATCTTATTTATCATGGCTAAATTGAACCAAGATGCGCTGGATTACCATAGCAATGGCAGACCGGGCAAAATATCAGTAACCCCGACCAAACCCCACGCCACGCAGCGTGACCTGGGGCTTGCCTATACACCGGGAGTCGCAAGTCCCTGTCTCGCTATCAAGGAGTGTCCGGATGATGTATACAAATATACAGCCAAAGGAAATCTGGTGGCAGTAATATCAAATGGTACTGCTGTCCTCGGACTGGGGAATATTGGTCCGGCAGCCGGTAAACCGGTAATGGAGGGTAAGGGCCTGCTTTTCAAAATTTACGCAGACATTGATGTTTTTGACATTGAACTGGATGCCAATGATCCGGAACTCTTCATACAGACAGTAAAAGCGCTTGCTCCTACGTTTGGTGGAATTAACCTTGAAGATATTAAAGCACCTGAGTGCTTTGAGATAGAAGAGAGACTGAAAAAAGAGCTTGATATTCCAATCATGCATGACGACCAGCACGGAACGGCAATTATTTCCTCCGCTGGCCTCCTTAATGCAGTTGAAATGGCCGGAAAGAGGATCGAAGACGTGCGTATAGTTGTGAATGGTGCAGGCGCAGCAGCCGTATCATGTACGCGCTTGTATATCTCACTTGGAGCACAAAGGGAGAATGTCATAATGTGCGACAGCAGGGGTGTTCTGCACAACGAAAGAACCGACCTGAACAGCTCAAAAATGGAATTTGTTCGCAATACCCCCGCCAGGACACTCGCAGACGCCATTGTAGGCGCTGACGTATTTATTGGCTTATCAGTTGCGGGAGTGCTGACACAGGATATGGTCCGGTCTATGGCTCTTAACCCCATCGTTTTCGCCCTGGCTAATCCGGATCCTGAAATTCCGTATGCTGAAGCTAAAGCCTCCAGGGAGGACCTTATTTTTGCAACAGGACGTTCTGATTATCCCAACCAGATCAACAATGTGCTTGGATTTCCATTTATTTTCAGGGGGGCATTGGATGTTAGGGCCAGAACCATCAATGAAGAGATGAAAATTGCCTGCGTCAGAGCCTTGTCAGAGCTGGCCAAGGAGAAAGTCCCGGAATCCGTTCTAACTGCCTATAATGCACGCAATATAGTCTATGGCAGGGAGTATTTTATTCCTAAACCGATGGACCCGCGCTTAATCACCCGTGTTGCTCCGGCGGTAGCAAAAGCAGCCATTGAATCTGGTGTGGCCCGTATAACGATCACCGACTGGGATGCCTATACCGAAGAACTTGGTCACAGGTTAGGTTCTGAGAACAAGCTGATATCAATGATAATCGATAAAGCCAAGCAGGATCCTAAAAAAGTTGCCTTCCCGGATGCGAGTGATTATGAAGTATTAAAAGCAGCCTATATCGCTCACCAGGAAGAGATTGCAACACCTGTACTGATAGGAAATGAGGAGAAAATCAGAAGATTGATTGCAGAATATGAACTCGACTTCGGGAATGTTGAGATTATAGACAACAGGAACAGGCCTAACGATAAGCTTCGCCGTAAATATGCCGAAATATTGTTTGAAAAGCGCAAACGGAAAGGTATGACTCTTGAAGAAGCTGTTGACAAAATGTTTGACAAAAATTACTTTGCTGCAGTGATGCTGGAATGCGGCGATGTCGATGCTGTTGTCTCAGGCTACTCTACCCGTTATGCTGATGCCATCAAACCAGCACTGGAAATTATCGGGAAGAAGCCGGGTGTAGCGAAAATTTTCGGCATGCACCTGATAATTAGTCAGAGAGGAACATACTTCCTTGCCGACACAACCATCGATTCTGCTCCCGATGTTAACGACCTGGTTGACACCGCTGTTCAAGCCTCCAAAGTTGTCAGGCAATTCAATATTGAACCATGCCTGGCCATGTTGTCTTATTCCAACTTTGGTTCCAACCACGAACCTTCCCCTTCCAAAGTCAGGGAAGCCGTAAAAATTCTTCACAGGGATTATCCGGAGATGATTGTAGATGGTGAAATGCAGCTTAGCGTTGCTGTTGACAAGAAAATCCGTAATAAGATGTATCCTTTCAATAAACTGGCTGAAAAGGAATGCAATTTATTAATTTTCCCCAACCTGAGTTCGGCCAATATCGCTACTCATAGTCTGCAGCATATTGCAGGATGTGAAACCCTTGGTCCAATACTTGTCGGAAACCGCAAGTCTATGCAAGTCATGCAGATGCATTGCACCGTGCGGGATGTGTTGAACATGATTGCTATCGCGGTTGTAGATGCTCAAAATCTTGAGGCTTAATTTCGGCTGATTTTTACCTTATCAAATATAATGGCACAAATCGGGAAAGGGGTAGTTTTTAACTATCCCTTTTTTATGAAAATTTGTAAGTCTGCGCTGCAATTGAAAAAAAGATGAAGAAAAAAATCTATTTTAGAACAAATCTTCATATCACCAACAATGCTTAAATTTTTTGGATCCATTCTTCTTATTGCTTTGTCAGTTAATTGTTTGGCACAATCCTACTGGCGCATTCAAAATGAAAATGGCGAAGAATTGCTGTTGACCATATCGATCAACCCGGAGGATATGACTTTTGAAGCACATACAAGAAGGGACGCATTGAAAGAGATGGCGGGTAGCATCGCCTACACCCTGGCAAAAACTGCAGGAAAACTAAGGTATCCTGAAATTGTGCACAGCGAAGGAAAGGTTTCCTACAAGGCAGACACAATTTTTTACAACGGTAGCTTCGATTACCTTGATAAATCATTCCCGCTGAAAGCCAAAAGCTGGAACAACAGTTTTTCCGGAGTTCTCACCGACAACCGCAATCGAGCACACCTCCTGATAGGTGCCAGAGCCTACTCGGACAAACAACTGGAGGATTATAGCGCCATAATAATCAACGCTTTTTATCAGACAGAGAAAATTTATTGGGACAAAGATCTCACCAATTCAGATGAATGGCAAACATTCAAACGAAAGGTCAGCGATGTAAAATCAAAAATTTCAGACGATTACGAATTGGGCGCCGTACTTTTCTGGCACAGCAAAAAAACATTCTTTGCACCCTTCGAAATAAAGCGGATAATAAAAAAAGAAAATACTCCAAACGCTGAAAAAAATTATTCAGCCCGCCAGGTGCAGCCAGGGGTTGCTTTGCTTGACCTATCGGATCTGCCTGATGATAAATCAATGATGGATAAGTTATTCCGGGATATTCTCGACAAAAACTATACATCACTGATATTGGATGCCAGGGGAAGAAAGAATCTAAAATTATCCACAGCGGTGTTGCTGGCCGAACATCTCACCCTTTTACCGGCCGACTGGGGTGTATATCTTACCAGGAAATGGCTTGACGTAAAAACCGATGTCCCAAAATCGGCAGATTACACCAAATTGTTTAAAAGTGGACTGACATTTTCTTCAAAAAATCAGTCTATCTACGAGGACAATGGTCGTTACATGAAGCTTATACCTGCACAGGCAATATTCCTGGGCCGGATCTTCGTACTTACCGACCAGAGAACCTCCAAAATACCTGAAGCATTGTCGATCTGGCTGAAGAATGACAAAATTGCCACCATCGCCGGACAGAAAAGCTCCGGACAACCCATGCTTTTTGAAGCAGTTAATGTCAGCAGTAGTTTCAGGATCACCCTGCCGATTGCCCAATATTATGATCCATCAGGAAAAATGTGGATGGGAAAGGGTGTAGAACCCGACATTCCAACAAATGAAGATGCACTCGGAACTGTGCTGAAAACCCTTAAGGTCAAATAGTAAATAATTGTTCCGGTTTCCTCACTTCAGAATCACGAGTTCTCCTTCCTTTACATCCGGAATTTTAACATTCAATTTCATTTTTGTGCTGTCGTATTGAAGATCAACAGAATCAATTATTGCAATATTGTTAAACATGACAGATGCCGGTTTCTTCTCAAGGTGGACAGCAAAACGATTTGATTTTGTGGCGTCCTTTATCGTTAACACTATTTTACCTGGTTGATTCGCCATGGACACGCTGGAGCTTCCGCTTCTGTCCGGATAATGAACCGTAAAACTATTATCCAATCCCGGATAGACCAGCCAAGTCAGGGAGCCCTTATTACCTTCGGTTCCAAGACCGGTATAACTTCTTTCAATGTTCAGCGGAACAATGGCTCCCTCACGAATGTACACGGGAAACTCATCCAAAGGATATTCACGTTCGAAAGCCACAGGTCCTTCCAGCAGTTTTCTGTCATCGAAGAAATACCTCCATTTCCCGGAAGGCAAGGTAACCATGGTTTTCAGGTTATCCCGATAAATGGGTGCCACCAGAAAATCCTCCCCAAAAAGATAATGGTATTTGCCTTTGACAGTTTTTTGCAGGACACGGCCTCCCTCGTGACCGGTAACAATGTAACTGTACATGTAAGGAATAAGTTCGGTATGAAGCCATGAGAACTTGCGGATCACTTCAAGTTCCTGCTGTGAACGATGCCAGAGTGCCCGTTCTCCATGGCCGCCGTTAAGGAACAACCCACAGAATGCGGATAGTTGTGTCCATCTGATATAGAGCCTAGGAGGAATTGTACTTCCTGAGAATCCGGCAATGTCAGAACCTATCACATTGTATCTCAGGTCGGCAGCGGCAAGAATATTGCTTATAGCCATCTCAATACCATCAATACCATCCATCGTCAGATCCTTGTTTTGCTCATCCTCATCAGTTACCTGCCCGGTAGATTCCCACGTATGTTTCTGATCACCCACCCAGGTAACGGGAGCAGCATCCAGTGGGGCAAAGCCTTCAGGATGGGGCCAACGGTCTATAGACCTGGCAAGCGTAACAAATTCAGGATTCCGGGTAAGTCCATGGTTGTATTCGTCCCGGTAATAATGATCCATGTATGTCCTGGTAGACATTAGTCCGGATTTGGTTTTCTTGTACAAAAACGGCACAGGACCAACCAGGGTATAGAACAAGGTAGCAGTACCGTCCAGTTTCCACCCGTCAATACCAAGGTCAAACACCTTCTGCTGGCGGTTTCTCCACCATTTCATGGCTTCAGGATTGGAATAATCAATAAATCCCCCCTTGCCTTTCCACCAGCTGTTTTTCTCGCCGGATCCCGCAAGGTAACCTTTGACGGAAGCCTCCCTGAAGAATGATTCAGACTCCTTTATCCTGGTATCATTGCTGTAACTATTAACCATATTGGTCGTCCACAGGACAACCCGGTAGCCTTTCTCCTGCAGTTTCCCGAACCACTGTTCCGGACCGGGGTATCTCATTGTATCTATTTCATAGTCGTTGTACCTCAGGCTCCAGGGACTGTCTATCAGGATTGTCCTTACAGGGATATCATATTTTACGTAACCGGCCAAAAGTGTGTCTACCCTTACTGCCGTGTTAGCATCATCTTCCCAAAGCCAGCATTCCAGTGCCCAGGCAGGGGTTAAAGGGGGATTACCATGTCGCTGATGATTAAAAAACATTCCACGGAAGGGAAAGGCAAAATAGAAATAATAAATAACCAGCAATACGCCGGTCGTTATCATCAGAAATCGTATCCATCGTCCCGGTCTGCTTTTAATAGCCATGGCATAAAAATTAAATTGTAAAGAGGTAATATATTCACTGGAATGATATCCAGGCCAAACTGGCCCGGATGATCAGAGTCCGTCTTTTGTTGCGTTTGTAAAACGGATAACTGATGGTGTCTACAGATAAAGATGGTTGGATGGCCGGCAGTTTTCCACGATCCATCCAAACAATGGTTACCTGATCATTTTTAATCCGAAAATAAGAACTCCTGTATTTACGAGTGCATGAACCAGGGCGCTGTAGAAAACACTTTTGGTCTTGATATAGGTATAACCGTAAGCCCATCCCGCAAGACAGGCCAACCCGATATAAATGATAGACTTGGCGTGATAATGAACCAATCCAAACGTGACCCCTGTAATTGCCAGAGAGGTGTAAATACCAAATCCATGCTTCCCTGACTTTTCAAGAAAGTAGGCCGCAATAAACATTATTACAGTTACCAGGGCCGGAAACCATTTCATTTTGCCTTCAAGGGTATATCCTACCAGGAATGCCCCGACCGTCAACAAGACAAATCCAGAAATCCAGAATATCAGCCACGATTTTCCCTGGGAAATTCTTTTTGCCAGCATATTCTGCAGGATACCACGGAAGAAGAGCTCTTCAAACAATGCAGTATGCAAAAATGTGCCAATAATTGAAAAAAGGATTGATTTGAACAAAACCTCAAAGGTTTCATTGTAACCTGTCACAGCAATAAAATCAACAGACCTTCCAAACAGGAAAACAACCAGGTAATAGGAAGCCCAAACCAATAAGGCGGTAACAAGCGATTTCCAGTTCAACTCCGGAACGAACCCGACATCCCTTATTCCCCGCACAACAGCGAAAGCATAGACGCCGGTTAATATAATCATGATGTGGGAGACAGAATCAAATCCTCCGCCACTGACAGGAATGTTGCTGTTCTGGTCTATGCTGTAAAGGGCGGTAGGCAAAAGTGCCAGCACAAAAACGGTAAAATCGGTCCAGCCAATCTTACGGTCCGGATCCTTTCCAAAAGAAAAGATCACGACAGGAAAATAAATAATATACAGGAGCAACCAGGGATTTCCCCCCAGAATATCCTGACCATTTTGGACCAAATAAATCAAATATAAAATGAGCATACCGGTAGGAAACAGCAGAACATTGAACCTGTTGATTCCGATCCACTCCTGAAAGGCCGATACAACCGTAGTGCGTCCTATGACAAACTGTGCGTAGTAAAACAAAATAAAAAAAGGCAATGCAAGAAGCAACTCAGTGACCGTGCATTTCCCTTTGGCATAAAATATAAAAAGCAACACCAGAATAAGTGTTGTCGCACCACCCTTTATCAGGTCAACGTAAAAGGGGGCGGAAACACCCCGATTTTTTATTGTCATATCACTAGTAGTTGTAAGTAAAAGCAAAGAATAAAATACCGTTGTCAGTTAATTGCCCGGCAAATATACAAATAGCAGCGTATTGAGTGTGAACAGGGAAGTCAAAACGGAATTCACCACACCTGATACAATCACAAGTTGCAATAATCATCCCAGTAAGCAATTTCCAATCAAGCACATTTCATGGAATATTCTTCTCCAATAAATGAATAAACTCGCTCCTGAGAACCAACAACTTCCTGAATTTTCCCCGAAAGAAAATTTTAAATTTCATTATCACTGCAAGGTCACGGTAAAACTCAAGAAGATTGAAGGCAATTTTACCGGCAAATGGCATACAAATCAAAGAAGTGACGGCTGCCAGCAGTGAACCGGAAAATAAAAGAATTATAACACTTCCGATCAGGTAAAAAACAGGGAAGATAACCAATCCGACTGCAAAATTAAATGTACTGACAAATGCCTTATCCCTGAGCTTTTTCGTAATAAAAACCCTTGGGATAAGATATGGAATAACATTGAAAATAAATCCGGTGACAAAAAGGGGCAATGACAGCAATGCCGCCAACAGTTGAACAAACAAAAGCAGAAAAGAACTATTTTTCCCTTTAACTAACTGATCATCTGATATTCCTGATAATTTAATATCACGAATATATTGTCCGAGCTGTTTTCGAATCGTTTCAAAAATTTCGGGTTTACCGGTTTCAATCTCTTCAACCCGAGCTATAAGCTCCTGTTCGGACTTAAAAAGCTGAATCGAGGGATTATTGCTATAAAAGACCTTTTTTGCAAACTCTTTTCCTGCAACCGAACGGATATCCTCATATTCCGAATAATGCTCATTACTGTTAATCTGTATAACAAGGGGTACAAGATGTGTATAGATATCATCCCGCATTACCAGCATGGTATTCTGAGGATTTTCGGCGTAACGATCCTTGTAACGGTCGACGTCAACTGCTGGTCCGTATTGGACTATCACCGAGCGGTTAAACTTCCAGTAATGGTCGTAATAAATGCCAACAGGAATTAATTTTAAATCAAGTTGAAAATTGTTCTTTCCCTCCGCTTCAAGTGCCATTCGCGGAATTGCCTTTTTATGGCTCAGCATTTGTCTTTTACCCGAATGGGCAGCCTCCGGGAAAAGGGCAACTGACCGGTTATTTTCCAGGGCCTGTGTTACCAGGTTAAATACCTGCACATTGTTTCCAAGGTTTTCCTTACCGTCCCGTATTCTGTATACAGGAGTCATTTTCATAAATTCGAGCAAGGACCTTACAGTTTTACCCTTAAATACGTCGGCCCTGGTAAGCCATAAAGTCTGCAATTTATTGGTATAAACAAGAGCCAGAGGATCCATCAGGGCATTCTGGTGGTTAACTGCAAAAATAACGGGTTTGTCGTTTGGAATATTTTCAAGACCAGTAACAACTATTTTCTTATGCGACAGCCAATAGGCAAAACCTACATAGTATCTTAAATTTTCATAACCCTGTGACCGCTGTATCATACTTCGTAATTAATGGTTTTCGAGACCAGAACCATGCAATACCTAATCCGCTGATAATATGCCATATCCCCCACCATGCAGCAATCACCGCCATGCCTCCCAGTTCCATTTCGGGAGGGAAAATTTTTGGGTTGAACATCAAGGCCAAAGCCAGTCCAGAGTTCTGAATACCGGTTTCGATAGAGATGGTTCTTCTATCCAAAGGTGGCAATTTCATCAGGCTGCTGAAAAAATATCCTGTTGCCAGCGCCAGGCCATTGTGCAATAATACAATAACAAATACCAGGTGAACATTACTTTTCAGCTGTTCGAAATTTGCTGCAAGCATCGCAATGACCATGCAAATAAAAAATACCAGGGAGGCTTTGTTGATTGGTTTTTTGATCTTCTCAGTGAGGAGAGGAAATTTTTTTGACATCAACAATCCAAGAAATACAGGAATCCCCAATAAAATAAAAACAGTCTGAAACATCTGGTATTTATCAATAACCAATGGTCTCACTAATCCCTCAGCATTGTGAGAATTATAAAAATTAACATAAATTTTCCCCCAGAAGGCGAAATTAAATGGGGTGAAAAATACTGCTGCACTGGTTGACATTGCAGTTAAACTGACCGACAAAGCCACATTTGCTTTTGCTACAGAACTGATAAAATTTGAAATATTACCACCGGGACAAGCAGCGACAAGAATCATCCCCAATGCAACCGTTGGTGTTGGATTTAAAATCATCACCAGGATAAATGTAAACGCCGGCAACAAAAATGTCTGACTGATAAATCCCATTACTGCAGACCTGGGATTTTTCACAATTGCTTCAAAGTGTTTGGCCTTTATATCCAATGCGACTCCAAACATAACAAAAGCCAGAGCTATATTAAGGAAAATAAGGTTTGAGTCAGAAAAGTTCAACCTTACCTTATCCAGTAATTCAAGTGAGTTAGTCATCCAAAGAAAGATTATTGTTTAAAGTGTTGTTTAGAAAAACTGATTAACTGTCAATCAGGACTTGAGATCCCATCCTTTTCGATAGTTGGTTTTGATCAATTCAGCGGCAAATTGAACGGCATTTATCTCGAGTCTTTTGGGTTCAGCACCAGGAATGCCATTCGCTACAGTGATTTTATCGTTTTCTGAAAGATTGGTTATTTTCATATTCGGACCATCCCATTTCAATTTTTTATTAAGTCCCTGCATTCTTACAGCAAGGTTTCCCATTACTACCATTTCGTTTAGGGGACAGGCATACTCAAAGTTTGAAGCAGGAAGAACCCTGTTCTCAGGTGATTCCTTACATGCCCTCACCCAATCCATCTCATGGCTAGCTTCAACCCGGCGCAAAGTTTTTGGTGGTTTGGGAAGTTTTGCAAATTTATCTTCAGGCAATAATTTGTAATCATTGCCATAATTTCCGCAAACCAGTATCCCCTCAGTTCCGTGGAAAATTATTCCGTTCTTTCCCTGGCCAAGTTCAATACCGTCAGGCAGGCTGTCAGGACGTGACGGAACCAATCCTCCATCATACCATGTAACCTGCACTGCCGGCAACGGAAATTTGCCAATTTTCTCCCTGGCAGGAAACTGATAGCGAATCATCGAGGAATTTGGGGCACTCTCATTGTTAAATGAGGAAGAAGAGGCTTCGACTGAAGTCGGATGACCCAGTTTCAGTGCTGCGTAAACAACATCCAGAACATGACATGCCATATCGCCAAGAGCACCGGTACCAAAATCCCACCAGCCACGCCAGTTCCAGGGATGATAGGCAGAATGATAAGGGCGCATCGGAGCCGGACCAATAAAAAGATCCCAGTCTATATTTTCAGGCAACCACATACCTTGAGGAGGCCTTGTCAATCCCTGCGGCCATATTGGGCGGTCTGTCCAGGCTTCAACATGTTCAATTTTTCCAATCGCGCCACTCCAAATGAGTTCGCAGACATCGGCAACGTTGTCATTGCTGTGTCCCTCATTACCCATCTGGGTCACGACCTTGTATTTCCTGGATGCTTCCAGCAAAACCCTGGACTCATAAACCGTATGCGTCAATGGCTTCTGAACGTAGACATGCTTACCCAGCTGCATGGCTGCGAGAGCACAGACGGCATGGGTATGATCAGGAGTGGCAATCACGACCGCATCGATTTCATCGTGCATCTCTTCAAGCATCAGCCTGTAATCCTTGTAGCGTTTTGCGGCAGGATACTGTTCAAAAGTCTTTGCGGCATAATTCCAGTCAATATCACAAAGGGCAACAATATTTTCGGACTTCATATTTCTCAGGTTAACCTGCCCTTTCCCGCCAACGCCTATTCCGGCGATCCGGAGTTTATCTCCGGGTAAAAATTTTCCAATTCCGCTGACAGTCTGACCGGGAAGAATGGTCAGTCCTGCTGCAGTTACTGCAGAAGATCCAATAAATCCACGACGTGAGATGTTAGTTCTGTTTTCCATGATAGATAGCGTTTAGTAGTTGGACAATTAATTAATTATTAGACAATTACGAAATATTACATCTTAAGCCCAGGCATAAATACCTCCTGTATTCGTCCAATAATCACCCTAAATATAAATAAAATTATCTATGTTGAATCATAAATTACAAGTGCCATCAGGGGATTACTTCTGCCACTAAAAAGGTACTACCGCCAACAAATATAAGGTCATCTTTTCCGGCATACATTTTTGCATCACTGAGAGCGGACTGAACATTGTCATATGCAGCCCCGTTTAATCCGAAAAATGATGCCATCTGTATCAGTTGGTCTTCGGCCATTGCCCTCGGAACTGATGCTTTTGTAAAATAATATATGGCTTCTTTGGGCAATAAGGCAAGTACACCCAAAATATCCTTGTCATTGACTATTCCGAAAATAAAATGAAGTTTTTTATGTGGAATCTGCCTTAATTGTGCGACAACTTCACATATACCAGCTTCATTGTGTGCTGTATCACAGATAATAAGGGGGTTAACCCCAATGGTTTGCCATCTTCCTGTCAATCCGGTGAGACCCGAAACATTTTCAAGACCATTCCTGATATTTTGTTCAGAAATATTCCATTTCATCCGCTGAAGTTCCATCACAGTACACAGCAGGGTACAGATATTCTTGGACTGGTACATCCCCATCAGATCAAGTTTGAGATTTTCAAACAATATCCCATGGCCGTTTTTGATATTGAACAGCTGCTTTTGATCAGTGGAAAGCATAGAATACCCTGTATGCAGCAACTGATCTGCAAAAAGGAGCTGTGCATTATTTTCCCTGGCTTTCCCTTCAAATACGGCTGAGGTTTGGGGATGTGTTTCTCCAACAATGACGGGAACATTCTTTTTGATGATACCGGCTTTTTCAAGGGCAATTTTGCCGAGAGAATCCCCCAAAAGTGCAGTATGATCCAAGCTAATATTGGTAATAACCGAGAGAACAGGCTCAATGATGTTGGTTGAATCCAGCCGGCCTCCCAAGCCTGTCTCAACAACAGCTACATCAACATTCTCAGATGCAAAATAATCAAAAGCCATCAGAACGGTCAATTCGAAAAATGACGGTTCCAGTGAGACAGAATTGTTCAATTCCAAAAAACGCTCAACAAAACCGGTTACGTAAGATTCTTCAACCATCTTGCCGTTTATCCTGATTCGTTCACGAAAATCCTTCAAGTGGGGAGAAGTGTACAATCCAGTCTTATAACCGGCCTTTTCCAAAATTGCGGCCAGCATGTGTGAAACCGATCCCTTTCCATTGGTTCCGGCCACATGTATGGAAAGGAATTTACGGTGCGGATGCTCAAACATTTTGTCGAGTGCCAGTGTATTGTCCAGGTTTCCCTTGTATGCAGCAGGGCCCTTCCTTTGGTAATATGGCAATTGTTCAAACAGGAAATCGAGCACAGCTTTGTATTGCATACTTTAACTTTACTAACAAAATGTAAATACAAAGATGCAAAAAATCATCCGGCAAAAATAGCATCGGATTGTTTTAGTGCTATCTTTAAGCGCCACCGTTCAGGCTAATTTATGAAAGGCGGCAATATTTCGGCCTATCTTACCGAACTGCCTGTTGCAGAGTCAGAAAGTGTGACAAATTTTAAAAAAACATCCAGTTATGAAGAGACCAAAGACATTTATCCTTGATACCAACGTCATTTTACACGACAGTGAATGTATATACAACTTCGAAGACAATGACGTAGTTATACCTATTACAGTGCTTGAAGAGTTGGATAAATTCAAGCGCGGAGATGACCAGATCAATTTTCAGGCCAGGCAGTTTGTAAGAATTCTGGATGAAATAGTAGGCAAGAATCCAATAGACAAAGGAATAACCCTCGGACAAGGGAAGGGCAAACTCTTCATCATCCTGGGTAAGCCATACTCAGAACAGATCAGAGCCTCCTTCAGGGAAGACATTCCGGATCACAGGATACTTGCTATTGCAGAGTTTTTGCGGGATAAGCATACAACCAGGAAAGTAATCCTGGTAAGTAAAGATGTAAACCTCAGAATAAAAGCCAAATCACTCCGTATTGAGGCTGAAGACTACAAAAATGACAAGGTAGAGGATATCGAGGTGCTGTACCAGGGTATCAGGGAAATTAAAGACTATGATGACCAGTTGATTGCCCGGTTGTACGAAACCAATTTTCTTTCAGTGGAGGAGTCCGGTATTGAAAAGCCCCCCTTCCCCAATGAATTTTTCATTCTTAAGAGTCCGCATGCCAGTGTCCTGGCTCATTACAATGTCTTCAGATCCAGGCTTGAAAGAGTGGATAAAAAGATGGCCTTTGGCATCCGTCCGCGTAATGCAGAACAAACATTTTCATTACAGGCACTTATGGATCCCGAACTCAAGCTGGTAAGCCTCACGGGCAAAGCCGGTACCGGAAAAACCCTGCTTGCGCTTGCTGCGGCTATTGCACAACACAGTATCTACGACCAGATCATGCTAGCCCGACCGATAGTTGCACTGAGCAACAGGGATATTGGTTTCCTTCCGGGAGACGCTGAAGAAAAAGTATCTCCCTACATGCAGCCGTTGTTTGACAACCTGGCGGTAATCAAAAGATGCTTCGACAATCATACTCATGAGCATCATGTTATTGAAGATCTTCAGAAGGACGACCGTCTTGTAATATGTCCGCTGGCATTCATCCGCGGCCGAAGCCTGTCGAACTGCTATTTTATCATTGATGAAGCGCAGAATCTTACACCCCATGAGGTAAAGACAATCATAACCAGGGCCGGGGAGGGTACAAAAATGGTATTTACCGGCGATATCCAACAAATAGACTCCCCTTACCTTGATATGCAATCAAACGGACTTGCATACCTGACAGACAGGATGAAAGGACAGGATATCTTTGCACACATCAACCTGCTCAAAGGCGAGAGAAGTTACCTGGCCGAGCTCGCCAGTGATTTGTTATAACGTATTGCATTAGAATTACAGGCAACAATTCACGTTGTCTGAACAGCCATTGCAGAACAATTGATATTGTCAGAAAGTTTTGGCAGAAATTGGAATTGCTCCCTATTCAGAATAATTCCAAACAATTCCTTATTTTTGACGGGTTTAAAAATTAACAATGGAGTTCAAAGATAAGAAAGTTGCATTTGGCACGCTGGGATGCAAACTCAACTTTTCGGAAACATCAACCATTGCCAGGTCATTTAAAGATCAGGGATTCGAAAGAGTTGACTTCAGGGAAGCGGCGGACGTATATGTAATCAACACCTGTTCGGTTACCGATTCGGCCGACAAAAAAAGCCGTGCGATGATCAGGCAGGTCACCAGGCAGAATCCTGCTGCATTCGTCGTAGTTACTGGTTGTTATGCACAATTAAAACCGGAAGAGGCTGCCTCTATTGAAGGGGTAGACCTCATACTGGGTGCCAATGACAAATTCAATATCACAAAATACCTCGACAATCTCAATAAACATGAATTCAGTGAAGTTCATGGCTGCACGTTCAGGGAGATCACTGAATTTCAGCCGGCATCATCATTTGGAGACCGTACGCGCAGTTTTCTGAAGGTCCAGGACGGATGCAATTATTTTTGTACCTATTGTACCATACCCATGGCAAGGGGGAAGAGCCGAAATCCTTCCATTGAAAGCCTTGTTCAGGAGACAAAAAGACTGGCATCACTGGGTATCAAGGAGATCAATCTAACCGGTGTAAACATTGGTGATTTTGGCAAAAGCACCGGAGAAACATTCCTGGGCCTGCTGGAAGCATTGGAACAAATCGAAGATATTTCCAGGATAAGGATGGGATCTGTTGAGCCCAACCTGCTGAGTGATGACATCATAGCATTTGTTGCCGGTTCAGAAAGAATTGCACCCCATTTCCATATTCCGTTGCAGGCAGGAACTGATGAAGTACTACACCTGATGAAAAGAAGATACAGTACCACACTTTTTGTTCAAAGGGTGGAAGCAATCAGGGAAAAGCTTCCTTTTGCCTTCATTGGGGTCGATGTAATTGCAGGTATGAATGGAGAAACAGCCTCCCTGTTTGAGCAGGCTTACCAGTTCATTGAAAACCTGGATGTTTCACAACTGCATGCATTTCCCTATTCAGAAAGAGCCAATACCAAGGCACTTTCGATTGAAGGAATTGTGCCGGTATCAGAGCGTAAACTCAGAACTCAAAGACTGATACAGCTTTCAGACAGGAAAACGGCACAGTTTTATGTAAAAAACCTGGGTCGGATTGCCACAGTATTATTCGAGAATAATCCCGGGAGAAAATCGACAGAAGGTTGGAGTGAAAATTATATAAAAGTAGAAGTTCCCTACCGGGAAGACCTGCTAAACCAGGCGCTGAAAGTAAGGTTAAAAGAGATAAACAGCAATGGCAATGTAACAGGAGACATACTGTAAAGAACCATTGTAGCCACCGCAGTAAATCACTACATTTACCACAAAAAGAATGAACCTGGAATCAATATGCAATGAAGTAATTTCAATTGCAAAAACCGCCGGAGCATTTATTGCCCGCGAAAGAATCAATTTTGACATCAGTTGTGTTGAATTAAAAGGGAAAGCGAATTTTGTCTCCTATGTCGACAAAAAGTCGGAGGAGATGATTGTCGAGGCACTCAGGGAACTCCTTCCCGGGTCAGGTTTCATCACGGAAGAAGGTACCGCCTTCGAATCAGGTGAGCAATACCGCTGGGTCATAGATCCATTGGATGGAACATCCAATTTTATCCATGAAATTCCTCCTTATGCGGTTAGCATCGGACTGATTGAAGGAAATGAAATTATCCTGGGTGTGGTATACGAGATTACACGCGACGAATGTTTCTACGCCTGGACAGGAAGTAAAGCTATGTTGAACGGGAAGGAAATACACGTTTCGGATGTTGCCACCACTGAAAATGCCTTTATTGTTAGCGGTTTCCCGTATGGTACTACAAAGTACATGGATGAATTTGTAGGAACCATCAAATACCTTATGGCTAATTCTCAGGGAATCAGAAGGATAGGATCTGCCGCAACCGACATGTCCTATGTTGCTGCCGGACGATTTGATGCTTTCTGGGAAATCGGACTCGGTTCCTGGGATGTTGCTGCCGGCGCCATCATCTTGAGGCAGGCGGGTGGCATGGTTTCAGATTTTCGCGGTACAGATGATTTTCTTTTCAAAAGTGAGATTATTGCATGTAACAGCAACTATTACAAGGAATTTCAATCCGTAATTGAAAAATACTATTGTCTGAAGCAATGAATTTACTGGCAAAGACTGGTTACTATTTTCTGAAGGCTTTCACCTGGTTTATTCAGCTCTTCCCTCTCAGATTTCACTATTTGGTGTCTGACTTTTTCTTCCTTTTTGTCTATTATGTGGCCAGATACCGCAGAAGGGTTGTATATTCCAATCTTTCAAACTCATTCCCGGACAAATCGCGAAATGAAATCCGCCTTATTGCACGGAAATTTTATCACAATTTTTGCGACAGCCTGATTGAAACCCTGTACTTTGACCGCATTTCTGAAGATGAGATGCGTGAACGGCTTACAATTCTCAACAAGGAGGTTATTGAATCCTACCTTGAAAAAGGGCGATCGGTAATCCTTGCAATGGGACATTACAACAATTGGGAATGGAATTGCGGATGGCCAGTACATTCGGCAGCCAGGGGATATGTTATTTACAAAACACTGACCAACAAGAGTTTTGACCTGTTTTATTATAACATGCGATCAAGATTTGGGATAATACCTCTTGAAAGGGCGGATTGTTACAGGCAACTAATTGCGGATACACAATCCGGGTTACCTTCTGCATCTGCATTTTTAATGGATCAGACACCCAGGAAACATGAAATACAGTACTGGACTACCTTCCTGAACCAGGACACACCTGTTGTAACAGGAACAGAAAAAGTGGCGCGTAAGCTTGATGCGGTAGTATTGTATTGCCACATCCGAAAATTGAAAAGAGGATACAACAGGATGGAGTTTTCCGTTGTTACGGAACATGCGAAAAATACTGCTCCATTTGAGATAACAGAAACTGTAACCCGCCGGATAGAGGAAACCATCAACAGCCGGCCTGAACTGTGGTTGTGGTCGCACAAGAGATGGAAACACAAACGCGAACATTAAGAGACAATACTTTGCGATGACCGGTAAAAATAAAATTTCCATTGTAATATTAAACTGGAACGGCAGCAGCTTCCTGAGAAGGTTTCTGCCTTCCGTGATTGCCCATTCCAAAGGCAATGTGGAAATTATTGTGGCAGACAACAATTCAACGGACGATAGCAAATTGGTGACTGAGACTGAATTCCCGTCAGTGACTTACCTGCAGCTGGAGCAAAACTGGGGCTTTGCAGAGGGTTACAACAGGGCTCTATCATCCTTAAATTCGGACTACTATGTACTTCTTAATTCTGATGTGGAGGTTACAGAGGGATGGCTGGAACCATTGCTAAAAATTATGGATACTGATTTATCTGTTGGAATCTGCCAGCCTAAAATTCTCAGCCTGTCCCGCCCGGATGAATTCGAATATGCCGGGGCTTCCGGCGGATTCATAGACTATTTTGGCTACCCCTATTGCAGGGGAAGGATATTACAGGTTATCGAAAAAGACCTCGGACAATACAATGAGCCGATGGCAGTTTCATGGGCCTCAGGAGCATGTATGATGGTGAGGTCGTCCCTCTGGAAAGAATGCGGAGGGTTTGATGCAGATTTTTGGGCACATATGGAGGAAATTGATTTCTGCTGGCGCGCCAGGCATATGGGTTACAGCACTTATGTTTGTCCGGAATCGGCGGTATTTCATGTAGGCGGAGGAACACTCAATTACAACAGTCCGTTAAAAATTTATCTCAATTTCCGAAACAATCTCTACCTGTTGATTAAAAACCTTCCCTGGAGACAACTCGTTTTAAAACTTCCTGCCAGGATGATTTTGGATGGAATGGCAGCCTTCGTTTTCCTACTCAAAGGTGAAACAAAATCCTGCGGAAGAGTTTTTGCAGCGCACATGAAGTTTTACGCCAATCTTTCCAGCATGTTAAAAAAGAGGCGATTGATTTTTCGCACCAGGAAAACCCATGTTTTCGAGGCTACGACAGACAAAAGCATAGTCTGGAATTACTTTATAACCAAAAGGAGGATGTTCTCCGAATTACACGACTGAACCCATGCGCATCCAAAGAGAAAACTGCACCGGGCTGATCATTGACATCCAGGAAAAACTTTTTCCCGTTGTTGCAGAAAATACGGCCCTTGCCACAAGATGTAAAATATTGCTGGAAGGCCTGAAAATTTTAGAAATCCCCACATTCTTCACACAACAGTATACAAAAGGACTAGGGTCTACCATAGATGAAATTGCCTCCCTTTACCCTACTTTCAACTTCATTGAAAAACATGCATTCAGTTGCCTTGATGAACCCGGCTATGAAACTCTATTGTTACAATCAAAAAGGAATACGGTGATTATCGCTGGCATCGAATCACACGTCTGCGTCCTCCAGAGTGCTATCGACCTGCAGGCAAGGGGATATACTCCTGTTGTAATTTCAGACTGTATCAGTTCACGTCAACCCGCAGAAAAACAAACAGCGCTTAACCGCTTTCTGTCTGAAGGAATAAGGGTTTCTACCGCTGAATCCATACTTTTTGAACTGACGCGCTATTCCAATACCACCGAATTCAAGTCCATATCTAAGATAATCAAATAGTTGCTATCATTTTGCTTACTTACAGATTGTAAGTTCAAATTTCTCACAAAAATCAATAAATTAGATTATTACCCTATTTTATTTCTATTTTTGCGGCTACGTTTGGCAAAAAGATTTAAGCATACAAGATGGAAGTATATAAATTTGGAGGAACCTCTGTAGGTTCAATAGAAAACATTAGATCGGTAATGAAATTAATTACCGACGGCAAGCAGAAATTGGTGGTATTGTCTGCCATGTCGGGCACTACCAACAGCCTTGTTGAGATATCAGATTATCTTACCAGGAAAAACAAGGAATCCGCACTTGCATTGATCAGTGCATTGGAAAAAAAATATTACAATGTTGTTTATGACCTCTATAAATCAAATGCCACCAAGGATTTGGGAAAAAAAGTACTGGAGGAGCATTTCGATTTTATCAAGGCCTTCACCACCGGTACATTTTCTGAAGCAGGAGAACGTGCCATTTTAGCTCAGGGTGAATTAATCTCGACCGCACTTTTCACATTGCTGTTACAGGAAGAAGGACACAATGCCATCCTGCTGCCTGCCCTGGAATTTATGAAAATTGATTCTGACATGATGCCTGACAACAGGTTTATCAAACAGAAGCTGAATGAGATAATTTCATCGAAACCAAAAGCTAACTATTATATCACCCAAGGATTTATCTGTAAAAATGATGCCGGTGAAATTGACAACCTTCAGCGGGGAGGTTCCGATTACACTGCCACACTTATTGGTGCAGCCATCAACAGCAGCGAGGTCCAGATCTGGACAGACATTGACGGTTTTCATAACAATGACCCGCGTTTTGTACAGAATACAAAACGAGTGGATGTTCTATCCTTCAATGAGGCAGCCGAGTTAGCCTATTTTGGCGCTAAGATTCTTCATCCGCAAACCGTGCTGCCTGCTAAAAACAACAATATTCCCGTAAGACTTAAGAATACAATGAATCCGCCTGACCCGGGCACGCTTATTACCGGAGAAAGCCAGGGAGCCGGCATCAAGGCTGTCGCTGCCAAAGACGGAATTACTGCCATCAAGATCCGTTCAGGCAGAATGTTGAATGCCTACGGTTTCATGAAAAATATTTTCGAGATATTTGAATATTTCAAGACCTCTGTAGATATGGTCACCACTTCAGAAGTAGCTGTTTCAGTAACGATTGACAACCCCAGGCACCTGGATGAGATTGTCAATGAGCTGAAAGAATACGGAGATGTTGAAGTCGACAAGAATCAGACCATTGTCTGTATTGTTGGTGACATGATTGCTGAGGAAAAGGGATTTGCCTCCAAAGTGTTTATGGCCCTTGAAAATATTCCTATCCGTATGATCTCATACGGAGGAAGCCGTCATAACATATCGGTGCTGGTCAATACCAACGACAAAAAAGAGACCCTGGTCGCTCTGAGCGAAAAACTGCTGAACGTATAAAAAAATGAAGAAACAAGGTCTAAACGGTTTCCCAAGTGCGGCGACATTTCAGACCACAAAAATTCAAAACGACCAAACGTAATGGATGATTTTAATGACCCTACCGGTAATTTTAATAATTACAAGTGGGGTGTCTTTTACTGCAATAAATCGGATCCACGGATATTTGTCCCTAAAAGAATGGGAATAGGCTATACGCTTAATTTCAGCAAGCCTTACGTAACTATTGGTTTAATCCTGCTTATTCTGCTGACAGTGTACCTTTCTCAAAGAATCAGGTAGGCATTACTGTATCTTCTCCCAAAACGAATTTTTCAAGATTGTAAACTGGATAAGCATACATCCTCAGCCACAGCACCATGGAATCATCAATATCTTCGTGCACCAGCTGCAACCTCGTGTGAGTCAACGCAATAAAAGACACTTTCTCTTCCTCCGTATATTGGTGACTGTATTTTGAAGTCTTGAAATACAAGTCATAAGCAATATAATTGTTGGGAAACAATTTGTAATTCCTGTATATCTCCTTATCAATCTGTTCGGCCAAAAGCCGCAATCTCTCGTTGGTGACAGACTCATCTGCAATATGATGCAAAACATCTCTGTCGATTTGCCTGCCAAACTGAATATGTATCCGACCTTTTTGATTCTTCAAACCACTCACCATATTCAACAGGTCGTCTTTTTCAGTTTTTTGAAAGTTGGGGTCTGTCTGACGTTTTTTTAATTCAGCAACCTTTTCATTTCCGCAAGGCTCAATTTCATAGGAAATCGCCATTGGAACGATCTTCAAATCCTCGAATCCTTCAAAGAAGCCTCCGCTGTTCGACATATTCAGCATTTTCAAAAGTGCTGGCTGGGTAATATCATTGCCATCCTTTGCCCTGCCCTCTCTTTGTGCGATCCAGATCGAATCTGTCCCACAGGAAATCATGTCCCTGATATAATGGGAAAGCAACCTGGAGGAGTGCAGCATCTCTTTGGCTGGAATGTTTCTCCTGACAATAAATGAACGGTTGATACGAACAAGGTCGTTGATCCACGGGAAAATCAACAGGTTACTTCCTATGGCTATTTCAGTAGGACTGAAGCCACTCTTATGCATCTCAACATTCAAAAGTGCAGAGTCAAGGATGATATCACGATGGTTGGAGATAAACAAATAACGTTGGTTCTTATCAAGGGCATCCAAACCTTGCATTGAAAAACCATGGGAGCTGGAGGCCATCATATGATCTACTGTAGGTACAACAAACCTTTCCTGAAAGACTTCGATCGTTTTTGTAGCCCTCAGTGCAGCCTTCATATTCTCCAGATCAGCGTCGTCCTTATTTAAGCTTTTCAAAACTGCCCTGTTGAATTCCGGATCATCCAACAACCGGTTCATTACCAAGGAAAATTCGTCGTTCCGGTAAGGTCGGATCTCGTCAAAATTATGCATTGAAAGTATTTTCTTTCGTTTATTAACTTGGTTACCCGTTTTCCAGGAAACGCAAAGTTACAAAATTTAGCATTATCGATCTTTCATTTAAATTATTTTAACCTTTCAACGGGTTCTGGAAAAGGATCTATTACAAATCTGAGTTGAAAAAATTTAAATAGCCAGGGTATAAAAATGCAACAGTTCAGGTGCCCATTAAAATTTCAGTGCGACCTGGCATCTGGTATCCCATCTGTGATCTCCTGGCGTTGCATCATTGCCAGTCCCCAGACTGGTTTCGCCACTCCTCAGGTTGAAACCAGCCTTGGCATAAAGCGTAAGCCATCCGGCAGGCTGCCATTTAACATTCAGGTAGGATCTTATACCCGTTCCGTGAAATTCGGGGATAGCAAAATAATACAGGAGGTCGTTTTCATAAGCGTAAATTCTCGAATTATACCCTTCTGTCCTGTAATAAGCCAATCTCAGCCAGTATTTTAACCCGGGTAAAAGATCATGTATCATATCCTGAAAAACCAGTATCCCATGCTCCCTTTCCGCATTGAACTCATAAACTGAAAATTCGATCCTGCTTCTCATCCGGATCCCGTCACCAACCCGGTAATCTGCGTGGATTCTCCATTTGTTGGTACGTTCATTGAATTGTTCCGGAACACCGGTTGATCCCGAAATTTTCAGGGGTTTCTGAATAATTTTTGAATACAGATAGAACTTCATCTCTGGTCTCAGGTTCGCCTCAAGTTGAAAAGAAAGTGTATGGCCTTCTGCCGGAGATAAAGTCTGATAGGTTAACCAGGGGAAATAAAAAGCATCGGCTTGTGCGCTTACCTTGATTTTGGCAGATGGGAAAAATTCAATAGCGGAAAATACTCCTTTTTCGTTTCTCCCATCACTTCCTGCCGAAAAAGCTCCGGAATAGAATGATTGAAAGGACGGATCATAAAACCTGTGAAGGAGAGAAAATGAAAACCGTGGATGTGCCTTCCAAACTAACCCGTTGACAACTGCCGCCTTTACATCCTGAGTCATGCCGGCTTCGCCAAAAAGCATTATTTTATTCAGCATCAACTGATAATCGAGTCCAAAATTGAGATTGGTGTTTCCTTCAAATGACTTTGATTTGTAAGGCAAATCTCCCTTTGAGACAGGTAATCCAAACCTCTGACTGGAGGCAAGAACACCAATTCTCCAGGTCTCATGGCGGAAATCACAGTACCCACCAAAAAACTGCACCCCTACGTTCTTTTCATCCATTACTTCTGATAAAGTGCGGTGAAATCCGTCAGTTCTGAAAGAGGTAATGTATTTCCGGCCAACAGAATCGGATTCCACATTTGCGTCCATCCTTTTACCGGAACAAAACAGGGAGATAGCTACAGAGCTTATTTTCAATCGAACAGCAATACCCCTGAAAAATTGATTTTCATCGGTTGAACTGTAAGGTCTGATACCCTCTCCTGACCGCATCAGCGAAGAGAGGTCAGAATTATAACTGACACCTCCACCCGACCAAAGGTTAATTCCCTGTCCAAACCTCAAATGGTAATCACCCAGAATGATTTTTTCCAGCCATTTCTTACCTTTCCAGCCGACAAAACCGGATACAAAATCAAACCCGCCTTTGTTGGTGCCATGAAAAAAATTTTCGCCAGCATCATTTTCCCCTGTGATTCCGAAATCGAACCATTTTCCAATTGATCCCCTGTACCGGGCCAGATAGCTGTAAGGCTCACCCATATATTCGGGAGGGCCTCCTTTTTTTGAAAAGTATCCTGCCGCAACAGGAAACGTCGTTTTGACCCTGGTAATCAATGACTGACGGAGTTGATTTTCCCATTTCCCAGGCAAAGAATCCGGAGCCGGATCAAACTGAAGAAATGGTTCAATTTTCAGCAACAGCGCTTCGTCAAATCCCTGAAGAATTTTTAATTCATTTAAGGTCAGTATTTTACCGTATTTCTTTCTGTAATTAACAATACTTCTGACCTGGGCAAAATTGAGCAAATTTAATCTAAGCAGCTCATCTTCAGTAGCCTGATTGACAAAAACCGGCTGTAATGAATAGCTGGTCAAATCATCCAGAATCAGTGAACTTTCCGATCCTGTTTCGCCGGTGTCGGAAAGCTTTTCAGCCAACTCCTCCATTCGACGTTCTTTTAGAATCTCAGTATGTTGACCGAAGCATGAAAAGGGAAAATAAATGGCCATCAAAAAGGGCAAGACAATCCGGAGGCTGAATGACATGGGAGGGAGTTAGGAGTTAGGAGTTATGAGTTATGAGTTAGGAGTTAGGAGTTAGGAGTTATGAGTTAGGAGTTATGAGTTATGAGTTATGAGTTATGAGTTATGAGTTATGAGTTA
>CAZDLO010000033.1:0-34573 GCA_964506325.1 uncultured Tangfeifania sp. | reverse complement strand
AGCTAATTTTTCAATGGGTTACTTTAAGGAGGGATACTTTTTCAGTGCCCTCGATACTATCAATCCCTTATTTTTTGTCCTTCAAAAATCACAATTTATAATCCGGCTATGCTCTTGGATGGAATTTATTTACAGTTTCTTTAAGGAATTCCTTATCCAGATGGGTATAAATCTCTGTCGTAAGAATTGACTCATGACCTAACATCTCCTGCACTGCCCGTAGATCTGCTCCCCCCTGAACCAACGCAGATGCAAACGAATGGCGGAATGTATGGGGACTGATATTTTTTTGAATGCTATTCTTCTCTGCCAGATTTTTAATAATTGTAAAAATCATGACACGACTCAATTTCCTGCCTCTTCTGTTAAGAAAAAGAATGTTCTCACTTGTTTTTTCAATCTTTAATTTTTTCCGGTAACCCGTCATATACTTTTTGATATGCTCAATTGCTCTTTTACTGATTGGAACCAGCCGCTCCTTTTCCCCCTTACCGGATATTTTCACAAACTCCTGCTCAAAATGGAGATTTGACAAACGTAGGTTGACCAATTCGGATACCCTCAGCCCACAACTGTAAAGCGTTTCAAGAATAGCCTTATTCCTTAGACCTTCAGGTTTTGCCAGATCAATGGATTCAATTAAGCTGTTGATTTCCTCGTGGCTTAGAACATCTGGTAACTTGCGTCCGATTTTTGGAG
Organism: uncultured Tangfeifania sp.; assembly: GCA_964506325.1. GTDB lineage: Bacteria > Bacteroidota > Bacteroidia > Bacteroidales > Prolixibacteraceae > CAINVV01. The sequence continues at coordinate 33,874 of CAZDLO010000033.1, read as the reverse complement.
ATTCAAGCAGGGTTGTAGGATCATTTTCAACAACTTCTTCAATTAGAAGATATTTATAGAAAGATTTAATTCCGGAAATTGTCCTTGCCTGTGTTCTCGGACTGACCCCTTTTTCATTCATCCATTCAACAAACTTTCTTAGCTGAGCCAGTTTTACATTATCAGGCGCTACACCCGGAAAATGCACTTCGAAAAACATAATCAGCTTATTAATGTCATTGACATAAGCGCTTACAGAATTTTGAGAAAGCGATTTCTCCAGTCTCAAAAATGTTTCATATCCTTTTTTAGTCTCTACCCAATTCATAATGTTTTTTCAGAGTAACAAATAAAAAGTGATATTGTTCAAAGAATTTTAACAAAATGTGCTATTCTGCACTATTTCTAAAAAAATTTCTTCTCACTCAATTATTTTTCCGAATTTCGGTAAGTTTTTAATCTTTGAAAAACAATAAAATCATGGTCAAAAATAATCATTCCTTTCAAGCAAATTTTTGACCAACAGGAATAATAGAAAATAAAATTCAAAGTCAGACTGAATCAGGCAATCTTCTGCGCAGAGGTCAGAGTCCTTCCAACTTTAAAACAAATTAACGAAGATGAAAATTTGCATCGTAAACGGGCCCAACCTTAATTTATTGGGAAGACGTGAAAAGGGAATTTATGGAGACAGTTCATTTGAAGATTGGCTGGAAAAAATCAGGCCCAACTTCAGCCAGGTTGAATTGGGCTATTTTCAGTCCAATATCGAAGGAGAAATTGTATCTTACCTTCAAAAGATCGGATTTAGTGCCCATGGTATTGTCATAAACGCCGGTGCCTACACCCATACTTCTGTCGCCATCAGAGATGCCATTGCCGCAATTACCTCACCGGTTGTCGAGGTTCACATTTCAAACATCCTGACCCGCGAATCTTTTCGTCACGATTCAATGATCGGTCCGGTATGCAAAGGAACAATTATGGGATTTGGACTGGATTCCTACAGACTTGGAATTGAAAGCTTCTTAATACCTGAATTGGATTAAAAGAGGTTTTTGCCCGAAGAACAATTCAAAAGACAAACACCAAGAATATGAAGAAAAGCAAGCATACAAAAATCGTTGCCACAATTTCTGATAAAAATTGTTCACCTGAGTTTCTGAAATCACTGATGGATGCAGGAATGAATGTCGTGCGTATCAATACCGCACACCAGACTACTGAATCTGCCATGCAAATCATCAATAATGTGAGAACAGTCAGTGACAGCCTTGCAATTCTTGTTGACACGAAAGGCCCTGAGATCAGGACAAAAAATATTACAGAACCTATAAAAATAACGAAAGGTGACCAGATTATTATAAGAGGTGGCGACGGGCAGTCGGCCGAAGGATTACTGGTTGTTGATTATGTAAATTTTGTAAGGGATATCCCCGTTGGAAGTTCTGTCCTGATCGATGATGGCGAATTAGAACTGACCATTATTGCCAGAGACCAGGACTACCTGACTGCCCTTGTGGGAAATGATGGTTTTATCAAAAACAAGAAAAGCATCAACGTCCCGGGAATATCACTGAATCTGCCTTCCCTGACTGAAAAGGACCGTCAGTTTATCCGGTGGGCCGCGGAGAATGACCTGGACTTTATTGCTCATTCCTTCGTAAGAAACAAGGAGGATGTAATGGCGGTCCAGCAAATACTTGACGAGGAAAATAGCAGTATAAAAATTATCGCTAAAATTGAAGATACGGATGGTGTCACAAAAATAGATGAAATCCTGGATTATGCTTATGGTATAATGGTTGCACGCGGAGACTTGGGAATCGAAATCCCGGCCGAAAAAATTCCGGCGATTCAGAGGAGGCTAATCAGGAAATGTGTTGAGCGCAAAAAACCTGTTATCATTGCCACTCAGATGCTTCATACCATGATCAGCAATCCAAGGCCAACCAGGGCAGAGGTCAGTGATGTTGCCACTGCAATCTATGACCGCACTGATGCTGTTATGCTTTCGGGGGAAACAGCATATGGACAGTATCCTATTGAAGCAGTTCAACTCATGTCACGTGTCGCTTTCGAAGTCGAATCGAGCAAAGACAAGAGAAATGACTTGCCGGTACCAAGGCTGGAGAATGAAGTCTCCGCCTTCCTGGCGGAGGCAGCCGTTATGTCTGCCAACGAATTGAAGGTTGCAGCAATAATTACAGATACACTGACCGGGAAAATTGCGCGGTACATTTCTGCGTTCAGAAGTCCACGCCCTGTTTATGCAAAATGCCACAATGGAAGGGTGAAAAGGGAACTTGCATTGTCATATGGCGTGTTTGCAAGTGAAATTGTTGCGAAAAAGAATAAATACAAGCTGGTGGAAACTTCCCTGCTCGATTTGGTTGAACGGGACTTTATTTCAGAGGAGGATACTGTTGTTTATGTCGGAGGTAACTTTGGCGTGGGTGGAGGTACTTCTTTTATTGAGATTGCTTCCGTTGCTCAGATGATGCACCAGAAAAAAGTGAAAGAGGAAAAATAAAAAGGGGAAAAATCATTTCCCCCAAATTTCTTCATTACCGCATGTCATTTATCTCTACTCCGGGATATTTCGATTTATCGAATTTAAAGTAGTCATCCATAAAATCGATGTTTGTTTTCATAGACTTCAGCAGAAGGGTATACGTGTTGCCATCTTTGTTGAATGTCTGGGCCTTGGCTATCTGAGCTTTAACCTTATCAACGTAAAGCCTGACTTTTAAGAAATCCTTGGCCTTGTCAACAGGGAAAAGATCAATAACCTGAACTGCCTTGCCACTAATATTTTCTTCCCCAACATAGCTGAAATTGAATCCTTTTTCATAGATCGTAAAGATATTGGCAGGGTTCAGGGAAGTTTCACTGTCCTCTTCAATACTTGAAATACTGCATTCTTTTGCCTCTGTCAAATAACTCCAGTTAGTTGTGCCGTCACAAAATATCTCCATACTGAAGACTGGCATATGCAACCTGTAACTCTTACCTTTAAGGGTGACCTGGCCATCATTGGTCTGACTGACATTATTTTTTTTGTTTTCAAGCGTGAATGAAAAATCAATCTGAATGGTCTTGAAACTTTTGGTTGTTTGGGAGAGTTTATCCAGAATCTCTTTGGCCTTTTGATCCTGCTGGGCAAACAGAACATTGCTCATCAATATCATAAAGCAAAAAACTGCAATTCTTCCAATAGATATATTTTTCATAACAAATTCAATTTTCTCGTTTATTCTTCTTATCAATTATTGTGGTAACTTCCGCAAAATCTGTTCCAAACTGTTCTCATCCTGAATCAGTACCTCTCTGGCTTTACTTCCTGCATTAACTCCAACAATTCCAGCCGCCTCAAGCTGATCCATTATCCTGCCGGCCCTGTTATAGCCTATTGAAAATTTTCTTTGAATAGAGGAAGTGGAACCAGTCTGGTTCAATACGACAATTCGGGCCGCATCATCGAAAAGTTCATCCCTGTTCTTCAAATCTATTTCATCTGAATTGTCTGAACTGTCGCTTCGATATTCCGGGAGGGCCCAGGCACTGGGGTATCCGGGCTGCTTCCCGATAAAATTCGCAATTGCCTCAACCTCAGGAGTATCTACAAAGGCACACTGGATTCGTGTCAGCACATTACCAATTGATACAAGCATGTCACCTCGGCCAATCAGCTGGTTGGCACCTGGTGTATCAAGAATGGTTCTTGAATCAACCATGGAGGCTACTTTGAAAGCGATCCGTGTTGGAAAGTTTGCCTTGATAACACCCGTAATGATATTAATAGACGGTCTTTGTGTAGCAATTATCATATGTATTCCAACAGCTCTGGCCAACTGGGCTATTCGGGCAATCGGCAGCTCTATCTCTTTACCTGCTGTCATAATCAGATCGGCGAATTCATCCACCACAACAACAATGTAAGGGAGATACCTGTGTCCTTTGAGCGGATTAAGTCGCCTGGAAATAAATTTGACATTGTATTCCTTCACATTTCTGGTCTGAGCAGCCTTAAGTAAGTCATACCTGCGTTCCATCTCAATGATCAGGGAATTCAGTGTGTCCTTAACTTGTTGAACATCTGTAATTATAGAATCATCCATACCCTCCATCTTTGCAAGGAAGTGCTTTTCGATGACCGCATAGAGGTTCAGTTCCACCTTCTTAGGATCTATAAAAACAAATTTTAGCTGTGATGGATGCTTTTTGAAAAGCAACGAAGATATGATTGCGTTCAATCCCACAGATTTCCCTTGCCCGGTTGCCCCGGCCACAAGAATATGCGGCATTTTGGTAAGGTCTACCACAAAGGTTTCATTGGAAATGGTTTTGCCCAGAGCCAGGGGAAGCTCATAATCTGACTCCTGAAATACCTTGGATGCAATAAGTGATCTCATGGAAACCACCTCAGGCTTGTTGTTTGGGACCTCAATCCCTACGGTTCCTTTACCAGGCATTGGTGCTATGATACGAATTCCAAGGGCAGACAAGCTTAATGCTATATCATCCTCAAGATTTTTTATTTTGGAAATTCTAACTCCAGGTGCCGGGACTATTTCATAAAGAGTTACAGTTGGTCCGGTTGTAGCCCTGATTTTCTCAATTTCTATGCTGTAATTTTTCAGCGTCTGTAAAATCTTATTTTTATTGGCTCTTAATTCATCATCTGTAACTTGCGGGTTCCCGGTTGAGCGCTCCTCCAGCAGGTCAATGGAAGGGAAAATGTACCTGGACAAATCAAGTGTCGGGTCATAATCTGACTCCTCTATGTCTTGATCCTCATTTTCATTCATCCCTCCGTTATCAATTTGTTCATTAGCAGGAACCTCTTTTTCAGGAAGAACATACGGTTCATCTTCAACAAAGACCTCCCCCATCTCAAGTTCAATTGAATCATCATCCGGTTCGGCATACACAATCTTTACATCATCATCATCCGCAACCATTGAAAAAGAGCGATCCCTTTCCGTTGGTTTTATTGGTTGCGGAACAGCTGTCAGTTCTGCTGTTGTCAATTCAAGTTCACTCTTCTTCTTTGGCCTCCTGTAGGAAAGCATGGCAAGTATTGCACCCCAGGCTCCTTCAAAAGCAATTATTACTACAATAAGCATGGACCCTAGTAAAAGGAAAAACGTTCCCAGTTTCCCAATTCCCGTTATCAGGTGCTGAGACATGAGAAATCCATAGGCTCCGCCAGGAAGAATAGGCGAATTTTTATAAAATGACGCCAGCACAAAAGCTAAAGTAATAGACAACCAGGCAATTAAAAAGATGCCGTATCCGAAATTTCTCGAGAATGATACTTTCCCTATCTTGGCCAGGCGCATTGCCACTATTAAAAAAAGATACAGTATAACGAAAGAACCAAACCCAAAACCCTTGTTAATAAACCAGTTTGCAAGAACAGCCCCGAATTTTCCCCCTGCATTTTCAATCTTAATCCCGGGATCTGTTATCAGTTCTTTCAGGGATACATCCAGGTGACTTACATCAGCACCGTCCTGTAGGAGAAAAGAAATGAAAGCAATAAACAAATACACTGTAAAGAATGAAAGCAGAAGAGCTGCTCCTCCGCGCACCTTTTCCCAATTACTGTGTTTTGAACCCCTGTTTCCGCCATTGGACTTAACTGACGCTGATTTCTGTTGATTATCACTCTTTTGCTGAGCCATCCACTGATTATTTAGAATCGTCAAATTTAGGATTAAATCCAAACAAAATTATAGAAAAACCGAAAATAAGTAACCTGGATTTTGTTCAGTTGGTTCTCTCAAACAATGTTGGTAAATGACAATAGGATAATTTTTATCATAGGTTGCTCAGAAAACACTCTCTACCTTAGATCCATAATAATTATGACTACCTGAAAATGAAAAAACTGGCTGTAGTTGCTCTGGGGGGGAATGCGCTTCTTCGCGACAATGAAAAAGGAACAATAGAACAACAGGAAATACATACTGCCGAGACAATGGAAAACCTGATCTTTCTGCTGAAAGAGGGATATAATCTGATAATTACTCATGGCAATGGTCCTCAGGTAGGTAATATTTTAATGAGAAACGATGCAGGTGAGCAGCTTTACGGCATTGCACCCATGCCACTTGATATTTGCGTAGCCGATTCACAGGGCGGAATTGGATATATGATTGAACGAATTTTTAGGAATATCCTCAATAAATATAAAATTGAACGAAATATTCTGACAATCACAGGCATGGTTGAAATAGACCCGGAGGATCCGGCATTCAAAAACCCCACGAAAAGGATAGGTGCAACCTACAGTTCCGAAGAGGCAAAATCATTGGAAGAGAAAAAGGGATGGACATTCAGGGAAAGTAAAAAAAATGGATCCGGATGGCGACGGGTAGTGCCATCACCTTCACCTCAAAAAATCATCAACCTGGAGCTGATTAGCACCCTGGCAAAACAGGGAAATATTGTTATAACCTGTGGCGGTGGAGGAATCCCGGTTTATTACGATGACAACAAAGATCTCAGAACAGTTGATGCTGTAATAGATAAAGATCTGGCTTCCGCTTTGCTGGCTTCCGGAGTTGGTGCAAATGAGTTTTATATTCTGACAGACGTCTCATTCATTTATAAGGATTTTGGACTGAATACCCAGGAAAAACTTGAATTTCTTGACTTTGCTGATACAAAAAAATACCTTGAATTGGGTACATTTGCTGAGGGAAGTATGGCTCCGAAAATAATGGCTGCCTTGAAATTTGTTGAAAATGGCGGTGATAAAAGCATCATTACAGAAGCCTCCAAACTCGAGGACAAATCATACGGATCAAAAATTACCATGCATTACTAATTAAATAATCCCGGATATGGCTAACCCACTTTACCAAAAACATTTTCTCAAACTACTTGATTTTCAGCCATCAGAAATTGAATTCCTGTTGGATCTGGCTGCAGAACTGAAATGGGCTAAAAAATCCGGAACAGAAGAACCTGTACTTACCGGCAAAAACATCGCATTGATCTTTGAGAAAAGCTCCACCCGCACAAGGTGTGCCTTTGAAGTTGCTGCCTATGATCAGGGGGCCCATGTTACTTACCTTGGACCAACCGGTTCCCAGATTGGACACAAAGAGTCTATGAAAGATACTGCCCGAGTTCTTGGGCGGATGTACGATGGCATTCAATACCGCGGATATGGTCAGGAACTGGTTGAAATTCTGGCAAAATACGCAGGCGTGCCAGTATGGAACGGATTAACCGACGAATTTCACCCAACCCAGATTCTTGCCGACTTTCTTACCATGAAGGAACATATCGAGAAGCCTTTGTCAGCAATAAAATTTGCCTACCTGGGTGATGCGCGAAATAACATGGGAAATTCCCTGATGGTTGGCGCTGCAAAAATGGGAATGGATTTTAGGGCAGCAGCTCCTCCTAAATACCAGCCTTCTCCAGAGTTGCAGGAAATATGCCAAAAAATCGCTAAGCAGACCGGGGCCAGAATAACTGTTACTCCCAATGTGGCGGAGGCTGTTAAGGATTGTGATTTCCTGTATACCGATGTCTGGGTCTCAATGGGCGAAGCTTCCAATGTCTGGAAAGAAAGAATTGAAACCCTGTTGCCCTACCAGGTAAATAAAAACACCATGCAACTTTCAGGCAATCCAAAAATTAAATTTCTGCACTGCCTTCCTGCCTACCATAACCTTGAGACAAAGACTGCCCAGGAAATATTTAATCAATTTGGTATTGATGCCATGGAGGTTACGGAGGAGGTATTTGAGAGCACTGCCTCTATAGTTTTTGATCAGGCAGAAAACAGGATGCATACGATAAAAGCCGTTATGGTAGCAACGCTGGGACAGGGTTAAGACTCTTTCCCTGGCATTGGCACCTTACCAAATCAATTATTGCAGGTTTACTTTAATCAACTACCAACAGGTGTTTTTGTTGTTGGACCAAACAGTACCGGGATCAATATTTTCTCTTTCAATCTCTTTGAAATACTTGTATGTCCCAACTTTCAGCTCAATGGTCGCATCTTCATCACAGACGATCATGCTGTGCGAATGCAGTTGAAGGGCAGTGATTGTCCACATATGATTAACAGCACCTTCAACGGCTTTATGGAGTGCCCTGGATTTATTATGTCCAGTAACCAGTATGAGAACCTCCTGAGCATCCATGATTGTGCCCACGCCGACAGTTAATGCTTTTGCCGGAACCTGGTTCACATCATTGTTGAAGAACCTGCTGTTTACTATTTTTGTATCCGTATTCAATGCCTTATCACGGGTTCTTGATGTCAGGCTTGATCCGGGTTCATTAAAAGCAATATGGCCATCCGCTCCAACACCCCCTAAAAACAGATCAATCCCTCCAACAGATTTTATTTTTGCTTCATATCGGTTGCATTCCATTCTCAGGTCTGGTGCATTACCATCAAGAAGATTGACATTTTCAGGCTTGATATCAATAAAACTGAAAAAATTGTCCCACATGAAAGTATAGTAACTCTGCGGATGAGTTTTTGCAATTCCAACATATTCATCCATGTTAAATGTGATCACATTCTTAAAAGTGACCTTCCCCTCCTTGTATAAATTGATTAACTCAACGTATGTTCCAAGCGGCGTGCTTCCTGTGGGCAGTCCTAAAACAAAAGGATTTTCAGGAGTAGGATTTGCACACCCAATTTTATGGGCAATATAATTGGCCGACCATATGGCCACACTCTTTGCTTCTGGCTGAATAACTAGTCTCATTATTCCGGGGTTTTTAAGTTAGATGAAATAGCCATAAGGAATATTCTCACAACAACCGAAAATGATTATGTGGGTAATCCATCTGGCAATTGAAAAACAAATTACAAACAAATTTAAGTCTGCCCAAAATTGATAAAATTTATAAAACAATCAATCCTGAAATTCAAAAAAGAATATAATATTTCCAATTGACAAGTATTATCATAAAAAATGATCTACTTTGTTATACTTTCCTTCTGTCCTGTCGTAGAAAAGCATGGATTCTTTGGTGTGATTCCGGTAAATATCCATTATTACTGCAGTATACAATAATTAAATTGATTGCCAGCATTTCCCGCCAATCTCTCCATTCTATTGTTAAACTATTCTGAGAATTGACTGTCGAAACTGAGTACCGCCTATTCTGGCAAGGGCGGTCATAAATACTCCCGCCTCAATAAAAAAAATTCAAAGTCAAATTGATGAATCAGAAGATTACACCATGATTAAATATATCTCTCTGATTGTACTTACAACGAGTTTTTCAGTTCAGATCGCTTTGGCACAGAAAACTGTTATTTCAGGTAAGATTACAGAGGCTAAAACAGGAGATCCGATTCCTTATGCCACTGTTGTTTTTAAAGGCACCTATATCGGAACAATGTCCGACCTTAACGGGAACTTTAACCTGAGCACACTCACTCCCACTGTATCCATAGAGATCTCTTCCATCGGATTTAAAAAGAAGGAAATACCAATAAAAACAAACCAATCCATCAACCTTAACGTTGCATTGGATGAAGATATGATATTGACCGGTGAAGTTGTTGTTCGTCCGGGTGAGAATCCTGCCATACCCATCTTTAAGGCAATTATTGAGAAGAAAAAAGAGAATAATCCTGCCTACTTCCCTTCCTGGCAAAGCAAACTCTATTCCAAAACAGAAATTGATCTAAAAAATATTGACAAGTCGCTTAGGACAAAAAAATTATTGAAATCCTTTGATTTCGTATTTGATTATATTGACTCACTTGAGACAGAAGGGAAAGCGTTCTTACCCGTGTTTTTCTCAGAGACTTTCTCCAATTATTACCATACAGGAGGTACCACCAAAGACAGGGAAGAGATCATTGCAAACAAAGCCTCCGGAATGACATCAGACATGATATCAAAATTTACAGGGAAGGTTTATGAAGGATTAAATCCCTACGACAATTACCTGATGATAAGTGACATAGGACTGGTATCGCCTCTAAATAATCTGGGTCTGCAGTTTTACAAATATTATCTGATTGACAGCACTTTTAGAGAAGGGAAAAAATACTTTGAAATCTCCTTTAAACCAAAAACACTTCAGAGCCCGACTTTCAAAGGCCAATTCTGGGTAGATGCCTCCACCTATGCAATAACCAAAATTGATATGCAGCTATCCGAAAAAGCAAACATCAACTTTATCAATAATTTTAAATATGCTGTTGATTTCACCCTCATAAGCAATAAATGGACTCCAAAGAATGAGTCAATTGTGCTGGATATTGATATTCAAAAAAATCCACATTCCAAAAGGCTGGGAGTTATAGGCAGAAAAACAAATTTCTACGATGATTTTCTTTTCAGGGAACATGCCAATGTCAGGATAGACCCTAAGGACCGAATTGCTGTCAGCGACGAAGCAGTAAAAAAAGACGACAAATTTTGGATCACTTCCCGGCCTATTGAACTTCAGAAAAGAGAACAGGGCATTTACATGATGGTAGATTCAATTAAGAATGTTCAATTGTACAAGACTGTTTCAGAATATATGTATATGTTTTATTACGGATTCAGGGATTTTGGCAAAATAGAATTTGGTCAGTATTATTCTTTTTATTCAAACAATGTAATTGAAGGAAATCGCTTTAAACTAGGAGCCAGGACAACAGTAAAATTCCACCCGAAGCTGCGTTTGAATGGATATGCTGCTTACGGATCAGCTGACCATGAGTACAAATACAGTGGAGGCTTTGAATACTTCTTTTCGAAAAAACCGGCAGATTACCTATCCGTGCAATATAAACATGATTATGAGATTTTTGGCAAAAGCAAAAATGCCTTCATGATCGATAATATACTGAATACCCTTCTAAAAAAAAGACCCTATAATAAGTTTAACCTGACCGACAGGCTTGAAATCAATTATGAAAGAGAGTGGATTACGGGTCTGACGAATAGATTCTCTTTCAACAAGACTAAATATTTCAGTGGTCCTTATGTTCCTTTTACAGGCATTGATGGAAATATAATCCCAGCGATAAATGTCAGCGAATTAAGCCTGAATACCAGGTATACCTCGAATGAATATTACATCATGCACGGTTTTGAAAAGACAAAAGTTACTAATTCCAGACCTGTTTTCAATCTTGGGTTTACAGCAGGCATCAAAGGTTTTCTTGGAGGTGAGTTTGACTATTTCAAAATGGAGGGGCAAATACATCAAAAAATACTGCTTAATCCCTTCGGATTCTCTTTTTACACCATCCAGGCAGGTAAAATTTGGGGAAATGTACCTTTCCCCCTGATGAAAATCCATGAGGGGAATGATACCTATACCTATGATATTTACTCCTTTAACATGATGAGCATGCAGGAATTTGCGAGTGATGTCTATTTGTCAATATTCCTGGAGCACCATTTTCAAGGATATTTTCTGAATAAAATCCCCTTGTTCAGGAAGCTCAAATGGAGAGAGATTGTAGGAATTCGCACCGTGGCAGGCTCCTATAATCCCTCCCAACATACTTCCATGTTGATTCCGGAAGGGATGAATAGTTTGCAAAATAATCCATACACAGAAGTCTCGCTAGGAATGGAGAATGTATTCAAAGTATTTAAAATAGTGGGAATCTGGAGGTACAATAAACTGGACAATACAAATGCCAAATTTGGAGTACTAGGAACACTTCAGCTTTCCTTGTGACAAATTTTCCTTGCTTATGTTTTCATACAAAGTCCAAAAAACAACATAAATTGCCTGCTTTGTAACATATTAACATCAAAATTAATGCAATTGGCACATCAAGGTGAAATAACAGGAATTCTTACTGCTGTATGCTGGACCATATCTGCACTGACATTTTCAGTTGCAACCCGCCGGGCTGGATCTTTGACCGTGAATCTTTTCAGGCTGTTATTTGCCATGGTAATGTATATGGTCTGGTCAAAAGTAGCAAGAGGACTATGGATTCCCTCAGATGCCACCCCTGAAGCATGGAAATGGCTTTCTGTCTCCGGACTGATTGGATTCGTGCTGGGTGACTACTTCCTTTTTTCTTCCTACTCCTACCAGTCAGCCAAAGTTTCAATGCTGATAATGTCTCTCGCTCCGCCCATTGCAACACTTTTCGGCGCAATTATTTTGCACGAAAGTTTCACACTGTTGAACTTTCTTGGAATGATCCTGGTACTTTCAGGTATTGCACTTGTTATTCTTAAGAGAGAAGAAGTGGATGATAAGATGAAACACAGGTTTAATTATCCCGTCAAAGGATTGCTCCTTGCATTTGGGGGCGCAGCAGGTCAGGGAATCGGTGCGGTATTCTCAAAACTGGGGATGGGCAGCTATGACCCTTTTGCTTCATCTCAGATCAGAACTGTCACCGGAATCATCGGATTTGTTCTGATTATCAGCCTTACCAGAAACTGGAGCAATGTTAAAAAATCAATCCTGCATCAAAAAGCACTTAAGCCTCTTTTAGTCGGATCCTTCTTTGGCCCCTTTTTAGGCGTTTCTCTAAGCCTCCTGGCATTTCAGCATACAAAAGTCGGGATTGCTTCAACTTTGATCGCTACAGTCCCGGTATTCATCCTGATTCCTTCAGTGCTGTTTCTGGGTGAGAAATTGAATTGGAAAGAGGTAGCCGGAGCATTTCTTGCTGTAAGCGGTATTTTTGTGTTTTTTATATGACGTATTATTTTTTGTCACTGCTTTGGCAGAATTTCCTCAATAACCTGCCCACTTGAACTGTTTGGGGGTACGATCCCCAGAATGGCACAAACAGTCGGTACCACATCGGTGGCATCCGTCTTCCTTAAAGTGGTTCCCTTCCTGATCCCTGCACCGTACCAAACCAATGGAACCTGGTTGTTATCGGTATAATCGATCGATTTGTATTTTTCCTTTGGAAGCCAACCCTCCTCATAGCGTATCATGACATCGCCTGAACGCTTGATATTAAAATTGTTCTGAAAGGAGGCAAGCGGGCCACCCTCTAAATTGTCAGATTCAATTTCATAGGCTGCCTTCGAGTAGGCTATCCCTTCAAACTGATTCAAAAACCGAGCTGTTTCAAATTGTATTTCGCGAATGCTCAATTTCTTTTTTAAAGCAAGGTCATGGTTAAGATACAACTGCTGGTTGCTAAATTTCAGGACCCAATCCCCCTCTCCAAATTTGATATTAAGGAAAGATTTCAAAAGAGAGACAGAACTCTCAGGGTTAAAAATCCCGGTATTCAAATGAAATTTTTCTTTGAGATAATTTGCATTGTAAGATACACTGGAAGTTGATGTCAAAAAGAAAAGTACATTTTCTGTTCCATACCCATTTTCAAGGTATTTTAGCAACTCGGCAATTTCTTTATCTAACCTGAGATAAACATCCTGCATTTCAACCGATAATGGGCCGAAATTACTACACTCCTTATCCATCGAAGAGAAAACTATCGTCAGCAGATCGGGAATAAAATCATATCCCAGTTGTTCCTTCGGGATGAGTTGCAGAACAAAATCTTTCAGATAGGTGTTGGCAAAGGGTGTTGCCTTTAGAATTGAATAGGTTCCGCCAGACTCTTTCTTCAATTTAAGCAGATCATAGGGAAAATTGTTGTATTTGCCCAGAAACCCGGTCACCTGAAGCGTTGTTCCATCCACGCTTTCATTGTAACTGATCGGTTCATTCAAAGTTTTCCAGGTTGAACCCATATACTTGTCCTGCAGCTTAAATTTGTTAAACTCCGTAGCCCAGGCCGGATAGGAGTTCATATAATATGAACTTGAAATCATGGTACCAGAATTTTCGTCCAGCCAGTAGGCCCCATCAGCAGAATGTCCTGCAGAAAATACCGCTGCATAATCATTCATGGCCAAACTGAAAACCCGGGCCCTTCCTTTGGTAACAACTTTCAGCCTGTCACCGAGGGTTGGTGTCATCAACCTGGAAGCTGAACGCTCTCCAGCTTTGGAGGTATTACCGACGGTAGTGTAAAGGTTATCATAGATACAATCGGTCTCTTTATTTATTAACCTTTCTATCCAGTTGTCATTGACAATTCCGTGGTGAGATGGAGTGGTTCCTGTGTATAAGGTTGCCATTCCGACTGTAGATCGCTGAACCAGGTTGTCAACATGGTGATTCGCACAAATAAATCCACCGGAATAGATCCGCTTAAAACCGGCATCACCAAACTTATCCCAATATCGTTCAATATAATCGGGATGCATATTTTCTACAACAATTCCAACGACCAGTCTGGGAGTCGCAGCAGATACTGTTGTGTGCCCCTGTGAGAAGAGAACACCAGGGATAATTGCAATGAGAAGAAGCAAGCAGAAACGACAAACCATACTGTGGATTTTTTTACAAATGTAACGACTTGAGACGAACCATCAAAAAACTATTATTTTAGCAGTGTCTTAAGAAATTAACCCATACATTATGAATCCGGTAAAAGAGGTTTGTGTTGAGTCGTACGACGAAGCTGTTAAAGCCGTCAATGCTGGGGCCACACGTATTGAACTTTGTGAAAATCTCTCGTGTGGGGGGACGACTCCTTCGTTTGGGACAATTAAAAAATGTACCGAAAAGCTGAAAGTGCCGGTAATGGTCATGATAAGGCCAAGAGGTGGAAATTTCGTATATTCTTCTGACGAATTTGAGATCATGCAGGAAGATATTATCCGGTGCAAAGAACTTGGAGCTGATGGGGTCGTCTTTGGCCTACTGGATACAGGGGGCAATATTGATGTGAACAGGACCCGTTTCCTGCTTCAACTGGCAAAACCTATGGAAGTCACTTTCCACAAAGCCATTGACGTAGCCTCTGATATACTTGGAAGCGTTAGTATCCTGAAAGAAATTGGTGTGCAACGAATACTTTCCTCCGGCGGGGAGAAAACTGCTCTGGAAGGTTGTTTAAGGCTGAATCGCATGATTGAGTTAGCATCACCCCAGGTTACAATCATCATAGCAGGGAAAGTAACATGGGAAAATTTAGAGGAGGTAAGCCGGAAAATTCCTTCAGACGAATACCATGGGCGAAACCTGGTGGCCTTTTGATAATGAAGGACATTAAAAAAACAAGGATGAATAAAAAGAACAATGCGCCCAATATCCGCAAAAATATAATCGGACTTCTCCTATTATGGTCCTGCAGTTACTGGTCTTGTTACAGCCAGGACAAAGATCACGTTTTGGGGCAGTCCCAGCTCAATTCACCAGGGATCAATATTTATCATTTAAACTCCGGACACTATTTTTCGGACAAACAAAATGTCCTGGTTGTAAAATTAGAGGATTCATCAATAGATGATTATATTCTTGACATAGCCTGGTCTGACACTGTACTGATGAAAACCAGCAGGTTTGCAAAAGATGCCAATGCAATAATTGCGCTGAATGGAAGTTTTTTTGATGTTGAAAAAGGTGGATCAGTGGCCTATTTGGAGTCTGATGGACAAGTTATTTCAAGGAACAGAAATCCGACGGAAAAATGGGCTAAGACAGATTCCCTGCTTAACGGAGCTATTGTACTGGATACTTCAGGCCATTTGAAAATTGAAGCTGCTAAAAGTGAACTGTTCTACGAGCAGTCTCATTCAGAGAAAGCGGTTTTGTTCTCCGGACCGATTTTGTTAGTAGCAGGAGAAAAAGTAAAACTGGAAAATTCGGCTTTTGTTCATAAGAGACACCCAAGAAGCTGCCTTTGCATAACAGACGATAATAGCATCCTTTTTATTACAATAGATGGACGAAATGAAAATGCTCTTGGGTTGAGTCTGGAAGAAACCCAGCGACTGCTACTGAGCCTGGATTGTAAAAATGCTATTAATCTGGATGGCGGTGGTTCAACAACCTTATGGGCCAATGATGGCAAGATGGAAAGTATTCTGAATAATCCCAGCGACAAGGAGGGAGAAAGGCCGGTTAGCAATATTATATTAATTCGAAAATAAATTGTACAAATCGGGAAATAATAAAGTATGCAAACTCTATAAATTATTGCTTGAATTACCAGGAATTAAATTTCCCTATAAAAGGCACTCATAGATTGCATTACATCGAAGATTATATTGCAAAATACAGGATTATCTCACAACTTTGACCCAGTTTAAATACCTGCAATTGAAACTTCTTTCCATCACGGTCTGCACGCTTTTGCTTTTAATTCCACTGTCTTCAAAAGAGACAGTTTACGGCTCTACCGATAACTGGTCAGATGGTGCCAGCCTGTCAGATATGCATTCTCCAGGGAATGATCTTATTTCTCCGAAGGATATCAAACCGAAGAAAAACAGTGATTCAACCCAGACTGCTCAGCCTTCACTGATCCCCCTAAACTCGGCCAGATTGCCGGTTCTTGTTCAAGCACGAAGAGATAGTTCCAAACTGGCTCCCATCCGTACACTTTCAACCAAGCTTGACCTTAACAGTCTTTCAAAAAGAAACAACCTGACAAGGAATTTATTGCGGCGATTCATTACCAATCAAGCTACTACCATTGAAAATTCCGGAATTCAGAGTGTGTCATATTTTGAACTTTTCGGGAACAAGAGAATAAGCTCTGTGCGGTTTTCCAGACTGGATCCTTTTGGAACCTCAATCAGGGACACTTCGTTAAATGCCAAATTATGGATTGAAAAAGCAGGAAACAGCCTTCATAAAAATACCTCAAAAAGCAAACTCATAATGCATCTGCTTTTTAAAGCGGGAGACGTTCTTAACCCATTGTTGATGGCAGAAAATGAAAAATTGATGCGTGATCTGAGTTATATCGAAGATATCTTCTTTCTGCTTGAACCTAATAAAGAGAATCCTGACGAAGTGGATGTAATTGTTATCAGCAAAGATAAATTTGAATATGCTGTAAATCTGAATCTGAATGCAGATAACAGCGATATTCAGCTCGTGAATGAAAACATGTTTGGATCCGGTCATCGTCTGACAGTAGGCTTAGCGCAAAAAAATCAGTATCTTCCAGAGATGGGAGTATATTCATCTTACAAGATTCAGAATATTTTCGGCCGTTTCATAAATTCCTCTATTGGTTTTTCAGATACATATCTGAAAAAGGGATGGAATATGTCTATAGACAAAAAATTCCTGACTTCAAGCGAAGAAAATGCGGGAGGATTTTCATTTGACCAGGTCTCAAAATTCAACTATATAGCGCAGGATCACCCGATAGGACTGGACACAACAGTTGCTTATCTGGCCACAGATAGCTGGTTTATCCACGCCTTTTCCACTTCAAACAACCGCATCGACAAAACACTGCTAACTTTCAGGTATTACCACCAGGAATTTAACCACCTAAAGAATGAATCTTTCGGGGACAGCGAATTCTTTCGAAATCATGACTTCCTGCTAACTGGGATCAGCTTCGCTCGCAGAAACCTTTATAAGAATAATCTTGTTTATGGGTATGGTATTACTGAAGATATTCCATATGGGTACTATTACCAGATTAATGCCGGGTTGGATAGATCACAATTTGGGCTCTGGCCTTACCTCGGATTTTCATTGAGCACGTCTTTCATTGGCAGGGAAGGAAGTTATTACTCCGGCAAGATCGCTTTTGATGGGTTCGTTGATGATGGATCCGTAAAGCAGGGAACTTTCCTTTTTAGCACAAATTTCTTTTCAAGAAAAAGGTTTGCTTTCAATGACCCTTACCGGGCCTTTATAAACATTGAGCTTCTTTCTGGTATTAACCGGCTGCCTGAAGAGTACATAACCATTGACGGCCGTTTCGGGATCAGGGATTTTTATTCCAGTGATATAAAAGGGAAAAGCAGGCTGAAATTAAACCTTGAAGTTGTGAGGTATTTGAAATGGAATTTTTATGGCTTCCGATTTTCCAATTACATCTTCTCCGACATGGCCTTCCTGTCGGATCAAATGGAGAGTATATTTACAAGTAATTTTTACGCCGGCATAGGTACCGGTTTCAGAATCTACAATGAATCTCTGTTATTCAAAATTATCGATATCAGGTTTTCCTGGTTTCCTGTATTGCCAGATGGCATGAGTCCATTCGGGGCAAATCTGCAGGGACTGTCAAAATCCAGATTTGAAGATTTTCTGGGAAGAAAACCTGAAGTAGTAAGGTATCAGTGAAGTACGTAACTTTCCCACTGCCCCTCCCCCGGACATAACAACGATTGCTTTGCCACCAGGACAAAGCACTATCGCTCTTTTTTATGTTTTGCTTTTGAAGTCTTTTCTTACACTAACAGTTACAGCATCATTTTGCAAGGAACGAATAAAGTAACTTAGTAATGTGTGTGAACCTTTTACCTTCTTTTTTTATGTGATTACTTATTCCAATTGTTTTAATATCTTTTTCGACTGATCTCGGTAATAACCATTCCCCGATACGATCGCACTGAACTGACTTACTGCTCTTTCCCGCTCATCCAGCCGCAGGTAGCAGAGGCCTATGTACCATTGCGACTGCTCTACCAACAGGTTGTCCCCATGGCGAACTACCTCGCTGAAGGAACTGATCGCCCTGCCATACTCGCCTAGCTCCTGGTTGGCAACTCCACTGTAAAAGTTGATGCTGAACCCGTCCTGAGTGCCGGCGGAGGCGTGGTCCAAAAGACGTAAGGCTGTGGTATATTCACCGTTGTCTATATGCCGGAGTGCCAAATTCATCTCTCCCGGTGAGACCGCGGAGGACCGTGATACATTCGCACCGCTCTTATATGGCTGGTAATAGGACGTATACAGCTGCTGGCTCGTATAGGTCTTGTGTCTCAGTAGTGAGGTAAATACGATCATTAAAATAATCGTGGAGGCTGCTGCGTACCAGAACAAACTCTTGCGCTTGGGGGATAACCCGAGGATCTCGCTGCTCCGGCCCTGCTCCTCACTGGAGATATGTTGTAAACTATTCCTCAGCGTGATAACATCGGCCTCCATCGCTGCCTTGTCGATCTCCCGATGGAATGCTACATCAGAGGCCAGTCCTGAGTTCATAATAAGTTCTGATTCAAAATCTGCTAAAAGTGAGGATTCAAGTTCTTCACTCAGATAGTCTTCTATCTCTTCTATGCTCCGCGAATGGGAGTATTCATTCTGCATCATCTGCTGCAGACCTTCCCGGAGCCTGATGATATCCCTTTCCTGTACGGACTGGTCAATCTCCCGGTGTAATGATATTTCGCCGGAAAGAGCACTGTTAACCTGAGCCTCTTCCCTGATAAGATCGCTTAATTCCTGGTCAAGATCGCCATAGAGAAAATCCTCTATGTCTTCAATACTACGCTCGTGTTTCGACGTGCTTTGGGCTATGGATGAAAGATTGGCCCGCAAATCGATAATGTCTTTTTCTGACACTGCCTGACTAATGTCTTCAAACAAAAACTCATCCGATACTGAAAGATGATCATATTCTGTCTCAGTAACATCCTGATCTTCAGTGAAAAGATCATGGACAATCTCCTTTGAAGCTACAGTGTGATTCTTTATGTGGAGCTTTTGAAGGTAATTCCCTATCTCCAACTCATGATCTTCCAAATCCAGGTTAACCGGGTTGAATACCTCTTCCGATAATCCAAAATATGCTTCTGTGCTCCTGGTATATTCTTCTGCAGAGGTCATGGCTGTTTGTGTGATGAGATTTTTCAATTGACTCCGTAATGTCATGATGTCCCGCTCCTGCAACGACTCCTCTATTTCATCGGAGAGCCGGTTAGCTTCTGCTTCCGCACTATCGCCCTGAGAAACTTGATAAACCTTCTCAAGTTCTTCTCTGGTAAGGTCTTGTGTTTCTAACCTTCCTGCGATGTTATTGCGATTTTCCGGGATCATGGTAATGTTTTTTTTGCTTTGATTGTTTTCCTGCGGTACAGGATTCTTCTGTGAACCTCTCAAAGATAATCAGTCTGACGGGCAAATAATGGAGACCCCGAAGAGTGATCACTCCGACGATTTACTTAAATACTACTCTGTGATGATGATTGGGGTAGGTATACTGTAACCACCTTTTACTGATGCTAATTCCTGGGCTGTAAGAATTTCTACTGCTGTGTAAGTGAAAGTTTTCATGGTAAAAAGCTTTAATAAGTTATTGAATCTTTATTGTTCCTTGCAAATCTTAATACCATGTCTAACCCAAAGGTTACCCCATTTTTAAAACATTTTTTAAAAAATATTATGATTAATTTATATCGCCCTCATAAACAGTGACTTAATTCAAATAAAATTTTCTCATTAAGACAATATTTTAATAAATTAAGGAAGGTTCCGCATCAAAAATCTGTGGATGGCGGATCATTTTACAAGCTAAAATAAACAACCGGAGTGGTGATGATCTGAAATACCCGGCAACTTGGCCTGACAAAGTGGATTCTGCTGTTTGGTAGAATTGACCGACCCCGGAACAGAGGGAGAAGACCGGGGGATTCCCTTACCCGGATTGGGAGGACTTAAGCTGAAAAGAATCAAAAAAAGCTGTCAGTAAGGAATATACGACAGCTTAACCCTGAATAAACAAGTTTCTGCTAAGGCATGATACAACTTTTACGTCCGATTTCCTCCCGGCTGAGAACCTGGAGTGGTAAGGTATCAGTGAAGTACGTAACTTTCCCACTGCCCCTCCCCCGGACATAACAACGATTGCTTTGCCACCAGGACAAAGCACTATCGCTCTTTTTTATGTTTTGCTTTTGAAGTCTTTTCTTACACTAACAGTTACAGCATCATTTTGCAAGGAACGAATAAAGTAACTTAGTAATGTGTGTGAACCTTTTACCTTCTTTTTTTATGTGATTACTTATTCCAATTGTTTTAATATCTTTTTCGACTGATCTCGGTAATAACCATTCCCCGATACGATCGCACTGAACTGACTTACTGCTCTTTCCCGCTCATCCAGCCGCAGGTAGCAGAGGCCTATGTACCATTGCGACTGCTCTACCAACAGGTTGTCCCCATGGCGAACTACCTCGCTGAAGGAACTGATCGCCCTGCCATACTCGCCTAGCTCCTGGTTGGCAACTCCACTGTAAAAGTTGATGCTGAACCCGTCCTGAGTGCCGGCGGAGGCGTGGTCCAAAAGACGTAAGGCTGTGGTATATTCACCGTTGTCTATATGCCGGAGTGCCAAATTCATCTCTCCCGGTGAGACCGCGGAGGACCGTGATACATTCGCACCGCTCTTATATGGCTGGTAATAGGACGTATACAGCTGCTGGCTCGTATAGGTCTTGTGTCTCAGTAGTGAGGTAAATACGATCATTAAAATAATCGTGGAGGCTGCTGCGTACCAGAACAAACTCTTGCGCTTGGGGGATAACCCGAGGATCTCGCTGCTCCGGCCCTGCTCCTCACTGGAGATATGTTGTAAACTATTCCTCAGCGTGATAACATCGGCCTCCATCGCTGCCTTGTCGATCTCCCGATGGAATGCTACATCAGAGGCCAGTCCTGAGTTCATAATAAGTTCTGATTCAAAATCTGCTAAAAGTGAGGATTCAAGTTCTTCACTCAGATAGTCTTCTATCTCTTCTATGCTCCGCGAATGGGAGTATTCATTCTGCATCATCTGCTGCAGACCTTCCCGGAGCCTGATGATATCCCTTTCCTGTACGGACTGGTCAATCTCCCGGTGTAATGATATTTCGCCGGAAAGAGCACTGTTAACCTGAGCCTCTTCCCTGATAAGATCGCTTAATTCCTGGTCAAGATCGCCATAGAGAAAATCCTCTATGTCTTCAATACTACGCTCGTGTTTCGACGTGCTTTGGGCTATGGATGAAAGATTGGCCCGCAAATCGATAATGTCTTTTTCTGACACTGCCTGACTAATGTCTTCAAACAAAAACTCATCCGATACTGAAAGATGATCATATTCTGTCTCAGTAACATCCTGATCTTCAGTGAAAAGATCATGGACAATCTCCTTTGAAGCTACAGTGTGATTCTTTATGTGGAGCTTTTGAAGGTAATTCCCTATCTCCAACTCATGATCTTCCAAATCCAGGTTAACCGGGTTGAATACCTCTTCCGATAATCCAAAATATGCTTCTGTGCTCCTGGTATATTCTTCTGCAGAGGTCATGGCTGTTTGTGTGATGAGATTTTTCAATTGACTCCGTAATGTCATGATGTCCCGCTCCTGCAACGACTCCTCTATTTCATCGGAGAGCCGGTTAGCTTCTGCTTCCGCACTATCGCCCTGAGAAACTTGATAAACCTTCTCAAGTTCTTCTCTGGTAAGGTCTTGTGTTTCTAACCTTCCTGCGATGTTATTGCGATTTTCCGGGATCATGGTAATGTTTTTTTTGCTTTGATTGTTTTCCTGCGGTACAGGATTCTTCTGTGAACCTCTCAAAGATAATCAGTCTGACGGGCAAATAATGGAGACCCCGAAGAGTGATCACTCCGACGATTTACTTAAATACTACTCTGTGATGATGATTGGGGTAGGTATACTGTAACCACCTTTTACTGATGCTAATTCCTGGGCTGTAAGAATTTCTACTGCTGTGTAAGTGAAAGTTTTCATGGTAAAAAGCTTTAATAAGTTATTGAATCTTTATTGTTCCTTGCAATTCTTAGTACCATGTCTAACCCAAAGGTTACCCCATTCTTAAAATAATTTTTTAAAAAATATTATGATTAATTGTTATTTCGTTGATTTACAGTACTTTAATAATTGGAAAAATTTTTTCCTGGAAAACATATTTTAATATATTTTAGAGGATACCAATCATCATGCATCTTATGAAGTTTTGCAGCAACTGTAGTTTATCCATATTAAGATCAAACTTTCTGGTCCTGTTAGTTGTATTGCAACTGGCATTGTTTGCACAACAGCATGTCCCTGACAGGGAGAAAGAGACATTAAATCTGGCAATACAAGAATATAACAATGAATCCTATGAAACCGCACTGACCCTCTTCAGCGCATTGCTTGAAATCAGAATTGATAAGTATGGAAGGGACAGTACTCAAGTAGCCAACGCTTTAACAAGCATAGGGGCAATAAAAAGCAGGTTGGGATTGTATGACCAGGCAATACCAATTCTTCAGGAGGCAGCTGGAATATATTCCTCCTCGGTTTTGGAAAAAGACTTGTTGAAACTTGCCACAGTGCAGCAAAACCTGGCCATTTGTTTCAATGTTAAGGGTGATTTTGAGAAAGCTGAACAATATTACGAGAATGCAGGCCGCATCTATGAGAAATTAAATGTTTCAGCACTTAATTCCTATGAGACATATTTATTAAACATGGCGGGATTTTATCTTGACTATAAAATTATACAGAAAGCGGAAAAATTAAATGACAAAGCTTTCCAAATCCAGACTGATAAAACCCTGGACTTCAAGAAATGGAATAATAAAGGACAGATTGCCTACTTAAAAGGTGATTATCCCGAAAGTATCATACTTTTTAAAAAGTCAATTGAAGTTGGTGGACAGGATATTGGTGCTGATTTTAATGGCAAAGATATTGTCTATCTGAATCTGGGACTGGCTTATCTGGATATGGAGAATTTTGACCTTTCGCTGCAAAATTACCAGATTGCCAAGGCATTGATTGAAAAAGGATCCATCAAGCAACCCATTACCTACTCTTACTGCCTGAAAGACATGGGTATTAACTACCTCCGCAAGAGCGAAAGGGAAAGTACTCTTGAAAATTTCCTTCAGGTAAAAAAGAAAAATATCGAAACATCGCTTGTCTTCTTCCAGGAAGCCATCATTGCTGTCTCACCCGGATTTATCGCTAAACCCTGGACAGAAAATCCGGAACCTCAAAATGCTATCGATAAGATCCGGTTACTGGATGCACTTAAGAACAAGGCTGGAGCATTGTATCAACTGGCAAAGCTGAATGAAACAGAGGAAAATAATGATAGTTATATCAGCCTGATGAAACAGTCCTTGCATGTTTATGATATCTCCATCAAAACAATTCAATTGATCAGGAACGGATTCCAGAGCCCTGAAAGTCGTTTGTTTCTTTCAGAAAATGAGCATCCCGTATATTCTGAGGCGTTGGTAGTTGCAGCTTACCTGTACGAAAAAACAGGTGACAAAATTTATTTTGAAAAAGGTTTTGAAATTTCCGAACGAAGCAGATCAGCAGATTTCCAAACTATGTTAAGAGAATTACAGGCAAAAGAATTTTCAGGCATGCCCGATTCCCTGGTCCAAAAGGAAACAGAATTAAAAGGAGAAATTGCGGCCTATGAAAATTTCATTTTCAATGAAAGCAGCGCACCAGCTCCCGACCAGAAAAAAATCAATTTGTGGAAAGATAAAGTATTTTCACTCACTCAGAGTTATCAGCAGATGATTGATGTTGTGGAAAAACAATATCCGCGGTATTATCAATACAAATATGCTGATCCGATTGTTTCTGTTCAGAAAGTTCAGCAATCCTTGGGCCGCCGGGAAGCATTTATAGAATATTTTATCCGGGAAGGCAAGAAAAATAAACCTGGAGAGTTGTTCACCTTTGTCATAGCCGACCATGAATACAAAATAATCCGACGACCTATTGATGAAAGTTTCAGTAAGATTGTTGACAGCTTTCTTCGTTTCCTGCAAAATGGAATGGTGTTAAGCACCCGTAAGGCAGATTATATTCAATACACCAGGGATGCATCCAGCCTCTACAAACTACTGATTGAACCAATCGTACCGACTTATCAAAATTACAAGCTCGTGATAGTACCTGATGACAAACTCTCCTATCTGCCTTTTGATGCGTTTCTGGCTACTCCGGCAGATACAACCAGGATGGATTTTAGAAACCTGGATTACCTTTTACATCACCATGCTGTTTCATATACTTATTCTGCAACGCTATTGTATTATTATTTCCAGAATACCCTGAAATACAGCAACAAGATTGCGGCATTTGCTCCTGATTACCCACTGGGAAAACCTGGTTCCAAAACTGATGAAGAGATCAATGGATTCCTCCCGCTCCCGGGAGCTAAGGCGGAGGTAGCAGGTCTTTCAGAATTAATTCCAGGTGATCAGTTTATCGGATCAAAAGCGACAAAAGAAAAATTTCTTCAAAATGCTGAGAATTATGATATCATACACCTTGCAATGCACACAATCCTCAATGATACACTGCCATTGTATTCTAAAATGGTCTTTTCGCCGGGGGATTCCGTGGGGGAGGACAGAACCCTGAACACTTTTGAAATTTACAACTTAAAACTCCGGTCAGATATGGTTGTTCTAAGCGGATGTAATACCGGATCCGGGAAACTGCAGAAAGGGGAAGGTGTTATGAGTCTTGCCCGTGCATTCCTTTATGCAGGATGTCCAAGTATTATCATGACACTGTGGAATGTAGAGGATGCTTCAAGTTCAACCATGATGATAGAATTTTACCGCAACATCAAAAACGGGTATTCAAAAGACGAAGCACTGAGAAGAGCCAAAGTTAAATATATCTCACTGGCTGATCCCATGAAAGCACACCCCTATTTTTGGTTGGGATATGTCTCAATCGGGAAGCAGACCCCTTTATTTAAAACGAAAGCGAGATATTTTGTTGGCTTGATTATTTTTGTATTTTTAGCAATCGTTTTGGAGAAATGGTATTTCAAACGCAAAAAAAGAATTAACCGACTAAAATGATCAACTACAGTAATGAGGAGCTTTTGAATGGGATATTACGTAATGACAACGTAATTCTGCAACATATCTATAAGAATTTCTATTACAAGGTCAACCTGTATATCAAAAAAAACAGTGGTGACGATGATGATGCGAATGACGTTTTCCAGGAAGCAATCATTGTTGTTTACAGAAAACTGAAAGCTAATGACCTGGTTATCAATTGTGCTTTTGAGACATACCTGTATTCTGTCTGCAAATTCTTATGGTTAAAGCAGCTTTCAAGGATCAAATCTGAGAAAGAAATGATGAGCGATACCTCTGCATTTGAAACAGAATTCGATCATGATTTCTCCGAATTGGTTGAAAAAAATGAACGTTTCAAACTCTATCAAAAGCACTTTCAGCTGCTGGGAAGCGATTGTCAGAAATTGCTCCAGCTTTTCTTCGACAAAGTGCCGTTAAAGCAAATAGCTCAGATTATGGGGTTCAGTAGTGAAAAATATGTTAAGAAACGCAAATTCAAATGCAAGGAATATCTTGTTACAAGTATCAAACAGGATGTAAATTTTAAGAAGATAAGTCTGTAGCCTCACTCCTTTTTATGTCATACAGTTAATCCAAATTCTGATTCGCCTTCTTCAGAATTACTTTTTGCTTGTACGTTCCGGAAAAAAGTTCAAAGCTCCTGAAGCTGCAGGGAAGCGCACCATTGTACAATTCAATTTTTTTGGCAGGTTTTAATCCTATACTCTTGAACCCCTCTTCTGAACTTGAGATGATCCAGGCAGTATAGCCGGCAAACTTTTGTTTAAGTACATCTCCCACTGACTTGTACAATTCAACGATGGACTGTGTCTTTAACCTTTCTCCATAGGGAGGATTGGTTACGATTATTCCTTCGACAAATGGGGGGTCGATTGTAAGAAAATCATGGGCGACAACTTCGATCACTTTTGATAAACCGGCATTTTTTATGTTGCTTCTGGCAATTGTACAACTCTGGGCCGAAATATCTGACCCAAAAATTTTGACAGATGATTCCCTCTCATAATCAGCGTTGTAAATTTCGGAGAAAAGGTCTTGGTCAAAGTCCAGCCACTTCTCGAATCCAAAGGACTTCCTGTAAATTCCTGCCGGGATATTTTTAGCAATCATAGCTGCTTCAATGAGAAGTGTTCCTGATCCACACATAGGATCAAAAAAATCCGAACCGCCAGTCCAGCCAGTCAGCATTATCATTCCTGCAGCAAGAACCTCATTTACAGGCGCTTCAACTTGCCCAACACGATATCCTCTCTTGTGGAGCGACTCGCCAGAACTGTCAAGTGCTATCTCACAATAATCGCCCATGAGGTAAATGTGAATTCTTATGTCAGGATCCTCCTGGTTCACAGAAGGTCTTTTCCCAAAAGTTTCCCTGAAGTAATCTGCTATTGCATCCTTGACCCTGAGAGATGCAAACATGGAGTTAACGAAAATTTCAGACTGTACTGTACTGTCAATAGCAAAAGTCTTTCCCAAGGTAATATACTCAGACCATGGAATGTTTTTTGCATTACTGTATAGATCGTCTTTATTGTCCACACTGAACCGGGCAATTGGTACAAGTATCTTCAATGCAGTTCTCAGAAGAAAATTGGCCTTATACAATAAAGCTTTGTCTCCGAGGAATGAAACAGCCCTTCGCTCCTGGGTAACTGATTCCGCACCAATGGCTTTCAGTTCCATTGCCAGAACCGGCTCAAGCCCGGCAAAGGTCTTAACAATGATCTTAAATTTCTTCACAATGGTTGTTTGTAATATGACCGTAAAACATTTTCAATCAAGGGGTCCAAAGATTTCTGTATAGATTTAAATACCTCCGCCAAAGATAAATTCAGAGGATCTGGCCCTGTTTTGAACAATCTTTGAAAAAGGAGGCAAATCATTGGTGACCCAAATATTTCCTCCAATCACTGAATCGTGTCCGATGGTGATACGTCCAAGAATTGAAGCATTTGAATAAACCACAACATTGTCCTCGACTATAGGATGACGGGGTATGCCCTTCACAGGATTCCCTGCTTCGTCCAGTGCAAATCCCTTGGCACCCAGTGTAACACCCTGATACAATTTAACATTGGAACCTATTATAGTTGTTGACCCTATTACAATACCAGTTCCGTGGTCGATCGCAAAATGCGTACCGATTGTTGCTTCAGGATGAATATCAATGCCTGTCTCAGAATGGGCCATTTCGGTTATTATCCGTGGAATTAGAGGGATGCCAAAACGGTGAAGTGCATGGGCTATGCGGTAACTGGAAATTGCCCGGATGCCCGGATAGCAAAAAATCACCTCACTCATACTGGTCGCAGCCGGGTCGCCAAGGTAGGCAGCTTCCACATCAGTAATCAAAATACGCCTCAACTCCGGAAGATGTGCAATAAAATCGGCAGCGCGGCTTTCTGATTCATTCTTCCTGCCTTCAAGATCAGAATTAAATTCTTTGTCACATACGAAACAGAGTCCGGCAAGCAATTGTTCTGACAAAAGGTGAAAAACCTCATCCACCAGGACTCCCATATGGTACTGAAAGGTAGATGAATGGAAATTGATAGGACCAAAATAACCGGGGAAAATTATCTGTCTCACCTTTTCAACGAAAAATTTCAGTTTGTCAGTTGATGGCATTGGCTCTCCTGCACGTTGGGCATGGGTTACCTCCCCTACCGATGATACATCAGTCAGTTTAAGAACCGCATTCCCAATAGAAGATCTGATTTTTTTCTCTGTATGTTCTTTCATCCCACCAAAATTAACCTTTTGATCGTTTACTTTACTATTAAATTTAACGTGATACACCAGAAAAAGTTAAACCCGGGACTATGGTATTTATATGGCGCATGGCATTTAGCCACCTAGTATCACCTTCTCCTTCCACAATTTCAAACCGGAACCCGTAACTGGATATTTCCCTGCAATACCTGTCAAACAATATGTTTCTCATTTCACCACCATTTTCCCTTACCGGGTCAGGAATCCAGGGAAGATCAGGTCTGCAAACCAGAAATAGGTCAATATCGGCATTAGAGATATTCTCTTCCAGCCACCCAGGCACAATTCCATAGACTACTTCGAACCAGACCTTGGTCAAAATGAGCCAGGTATCCATCACAAGAATCCCTTTTCCCGTTGATCCGGAGTATAATTTTTCCTGTTGAATCTGATGCCTGGCTATTATTTCCAAATCGTTGTAATCGTAATGCCGGTGAAGGTTTTCCACATAACTTCGGGCATATTCAGGAATCATTGCTGCATTCAGCTTTTGTGCCAAAAATTCTGACAAGGATGTTTTACCGGAAGACTCAGGTCCGGTTACCACAATTTTTGTCAGCTTTTTACTTTTCCCCATAATCCAGGTTTTAAATCCTTGCGCCATTCGAAATAACCATACACGGCAAGGACCGTGTATACGAGGAACAGGACTGTGGTAGGATACAACTCCTTCATTATAAACAGGCCGATTGAAACGGCATCAACTATGACCCAAAGCAACCAGTGTTCAATTTTCTTTTGTGCCAGCATCCAGGTAGCAACTATGCTTACGGCTGTAACAAGAGCATCCCATAGTGGCACTTGAGAGTCTGTATATTTATACAGAATGAATGCAATAAAAACAAACAATATAAAGATTGCAAGTAGTAATTTTATCCACAATTTGCGGGATGTTCTGGTCACCTCAAGAGTTTGACTTTCTGACCTGCCCTGATGCCAGACCCACCAGCCATAAATACTGATGGCAACATAATAAAATTGCAGTGCCATGTCTGCATAAATTTTTGCACTAAAAAAGACAGCGACGTAGAACAGAGCATTCATCAAACCTACAGGCCAGGTCAGAAAGTGCTGCCGAATAGAAAATCCCAGGTACAGAAATCCTGTTATAGTTCCACAAACTTCCACATAATTATCGAGAAGCCACCGGTAAATAACCATATCACAAATAGAGAATTTCTAGCTTTCGGGAAACCAAATCAGCAAAAAAACATGTTCAACATGTTGAATTTACCACACTCACAAAATACCTTAAAAACATCCTGACACATGCCTCCTACCGGTTCAGAAAACGGGCGTATGCTTTTGGATCTGATAGCAGATCCAAGGCTTTCTTAACCTCGGTATCATCTTCAATCATAATTCTGTAATAATCGCCTGTCTCGTAAAGGTCACGTGCAATGAGCGCCCTGATTTGCCTGAATATGACTTTCTGAAGAATTTTTACACTGGCTTCGTCCCTTTTTACGCCGGATTTTTCACCCAATACCATTAATTCCTCAATCATAGCTGGCGGAACAGCAAAATTACTCCGGAAGGATTTGAAATCGTGGTATTTTATCAGTAATTCCTTCCTGTTCTTATCAATATAGCTTACAACATAGGGAGTGAAAATATTTTTTCTCACCAGTGTGTTGAAATAAGTATAATGTACAGATGTATCAATAGGTACAAAAAGATCAGGCAGAATGCCACCTCCGCCAAAGACTTTTCTTTTAGTTACAAGCGTTGTTGTCATCAGCGAGTCTGCCATCAGGATGCTATCCTTGTTGAACAACTCACCGTGTTCATACCTGTTCAGGTAATCATTCCTGTAATTTTCAGTATTCTTGTAGGGTTTTTGAATATTTCTACCTGCAGGGGTGTAATAATGGGCGGTTGTAAGACGGATCATTGATCCATCGTTCAGGGCAAATGGTTGCTGAACAAGGCCTTTCCCGAAAGATCTTCTCCCGATAATTACACCACGATCCCAATCCTGAATGGCACCGGATACAATTTCGGAGGCAGAGGCCGAACCCTCATCAATCAGAATTACCAGGTTTCCCTTTAGGAAATCACCATTGGAAGTGGATGTATAATCCTTTCTCGGACTGTGAATTCCCTCGGTATAAACAATTAGTTTGTTGGCTTCTAGAAATTGGTTAGCGAGCTCATAGGCCGCTCCAAGATATCCTCCTCCGTTTCCTCTTAAATCAAGCACCAGATTTTTAAACCTGCCTGATTTCTCTAGTTTTTTTATGGCGTTGGTATACTCTTCGATGGTGGTAGCAGAAAACCTGTTGAGTTTGACAAAGGCAGTCTCTTTGTTAAGAAGGAATGCTGCATCAAGGCTGAAAATGGGTATCTTATCCCTGACAATTGTGAAATCGATGGGAGCAGATTCCCCATTTCGGATGACTCGGAGATTGACAACTGTACCTTTATTTCCCCTCAACAAGTTGAAAACGTCCTGTGTTTTGATGCCTGTAGAAGCAATATTCTTAGTGCCCACACGAACAATTCTGTCTCCCGGTTTCAGCCCGGCTTTCTCCGATGGACCACCGGGGATGGTAGTCATAACTATCAGGGTATCCTGGATAATATTAAAGGAGATTCCGATACCTTCAAAATTTCCTTCCAAAGGCTGGTTCATTTCTTCAACTTCATCCTTGGTTATGTAAACTGAATGAGGATCCAGCTTCGACAGCAGATCAACAATGGCATTCTCCGTCAACTTGGCAACATTAGCAGAGTCAGCATAGAATGCATCAACCAACCTTAATACCCTGCCGAATTTTAAGGCCTGACTCTGAATGTCCTGAGCCAAAAGATTGCCGGAAAAAAGCAGGGCAAAAATCGTGATTACAAAACTGAGTGACAAGCGGAAAGTTCTAATATTCACAAGAATAATATTTGATTTATAATTGAAAGTGAATTATATTTATTGATTCAAACTGTACAAAGATAGGAAGTTCTCATCCACAAATTGTCCGGGATACTAAAAAGAAGAACAATTCTCAGATAAATGGTGCCCTAAAAAAAAGAACCTGTAATCCGGGGAGGACAACAGGTTCATTCTTACTATCTTTTTTTATCAAACAGCAAGGGCAAATTTGCCGCGAACTGCCACCTTATACTCGTCCAATAAGGTATTAAACAGCTCTTTTACCGATATTATCCGGTCTGTTTTCCAGACGTTACTTCCGGCAAAAGCATATCCGTTTCTGAAATTTCCCCTCAATGCGGATGACAAAGAAGCAATAATGCAGTATGGGGCCGTAGAAATGTTGCACGTTTTAATACAATTTACCGGACAGACAGTTGGGCGACGTTTCCCACTTTCGACATCATCCAGAAAGGAGCAGCTGATCGCACGTCCAGGCATTCCTACCGGACTCTGGATTATTCGTACGTCCTCTTCCTTGGCCTGAATATAGGCTTGTTTGAAGCCTTCAGAGGCATCACATTCTGTCGTTGTGACAAAACGTGTTCCCATCTGTACACCAGCGGCACCTTTTAGCAGAATTTTGGCAATATCTTCCCCTGTATAAATTCCGCCTGCAGCAATAACCGGTATCTGCTTCCCGTATTTTTCACCGAATTCATTGGCAACTGCCACAACTTCCTCAATAAGGTTCTCGAGAGAATAATTTTCATCGAAGATCTGGTCCACCTTAAAACCAAGATGACCTCCGGCCTTTGGTCCTTCCACCACGATTGCGTCAGGCAGATAATTGAAATTGGTGTACCATTTGTTGCAAATAAGTGCCGCAGCCCTGGCGGATGAGACAATCGGAACCAGTTTGGTTTCAGAACCTGGGGTAAGATATTTCGGAAGATCCAAAGGTAATCCGGCCCCGGAAAAAATGATATTGGCTTTTTCCCTTATTGAAGTTGTAACAAGATCAACATAATTGGAAAGTGCTACCATAATATTTATCCCGATTATTCCCTGGGTTTTTTCACGGGTTTTCCGGATTTCTTCTGTAAGGCCGAAAATACTGTTCTGCAAATAATCAGAAGAATGATCCTTGTACAGGAAACCTATTCCTGCAGGCGATATCACTCCCACTCCCCCTTCGTTGGCAACTGCAGAAGCCAGTCCTGACAGGGATACACCCACGCCCATGCCTCCCTGGATGATGGGAAGCTTGATTTTCAATCCGCCAATATTCAATACCTTCATACCTATTGTACTTTAAATATATTCACCTTCATGAATGACGGCACAATGGTAGGTATACAATATATCCCAACCAAAAATATGTGTCATGTGGCAGATAAATGGTTGAAAACAGTGAATTTTGGGACGAATTGCAATTTTCAGGGGACGAATTTCACTCTTACTGATGTATGGAATCAAGGTCGATAAGCCTTTCTTTGAATGCAGCAACCCAGTTTCGGGAAACCGGAATGGGGAATTCAATACGATCCATCTCGAGCAGATAACCGTTGGATGCTCTTTTTAACTTTAAGACTTTGTTGATATTGACCATCCAGCACCTGTGACATTTAAGCATCACATCTGAAGCCTCCAGCGCTTTTTCCACATTGGAAAATGATTGCCTGAACAGCCTTTTACGTACGGCCAGTTTCCTGTCTATCCA
Source organism: uncultured Tangfeifania sp. (assembly GCA_964506325.1). GTDB lineage: Bacteria > Bacteroidota > Bacteroidia > Bacteroidales > Prolixibacteraceae > CAINVV01. The sequence goes on along the minus strand of CAZDLO010000033.1, from coordinate 905 downwards.
ATATATTTCGACATAATTACCTGAAGAATGGATGAGTAGTACCCTTTCCACCTCTTCCGCGAATGCCTGCTTCTTATTCTCAGCAACAATATGAACAGATTCCTGATTTTGACCAGGCAACTGAAGCGCATTGATCTCTTCTTTCAGCCAGCTTTTCCCTGAATCGATCATATTGACAACCTTCATTCGCAGCGAAAGGTTGTAACTTATCAGGTTGAATAATATCAAGGGTAATAAAGATAAAGCCCCGGTTCTGAAGAAAGGCAAATCGGCATAGGCTGTAATTTTGGCCAGCCAGGCCAACAGGGTAAAGGCAACAAAAAGATTAGAAAACAACCAGAAGTTCCAGATAAGTTCCTTTTTTATCGTCCATTTGGAGGAATCGAACATGCCTGGAAAGATACCTGGCAGGATAAGTGTATTGAGAAACAAAATTGTTGCCGTCAGAAAACCTGCTCCAAGTACGAAATAACCATCATGTTCAGATTTAAGAAAATTTATTCCCAGGGGCTGAATATAAAGTACTATCAGGATGAAACTCATACTGACCAATATGATTGTCCGAGCGTTGTGCTTGAAATTATTGCTAAACGGGTATGGCTGATTTAAATTCTCAAACATGTTGAATACTTTTCAAATTGTCCGGCTTTTTCTATTGCCCAGCTAACTCATGTGGAATATTACAGGTAGCTGGAAAAATCTAAAACCACAGAAGTCTTATTAAAAATAACATCCCGTGAAATATTATCCTGTCTGAATCAAGATCAGGCAAATCATATTTCTGAAATATAATTCTTTTTTTGGGATGTTAATAATAACATCAAAAAAAATGCAAAAGCCCCGGAATTATTCCGGGGCTTTGCGGTCTGGACGGGACTCGAACCCGCGACCCCCTGCGTGACAGG
>CAZDLO010000032.1:0-34588 GCA_964506325.1 uncultured Tangfeifania sp. | reverse complement strand
TGATGACCTGCCTTTTTAAAGGCTTTCTGTAGATATTACTGTTTCAAACAAAGAGCGCAAAGTATGGTACTTTGCGCTCTTTGTTTGGGTATGGTGGGTATGGGTAGCCGGGAAAAACTATTTGATCGGGATCTGCCTCTTAAAGTCCTGCTCCAGTGAGATAAAGGTTTCAGTACGTGCAATACCATCAATCGCCTGAAGGTCAGTATCAATGATCTTCATCAGGTGCTTGTTTGTTTTGGTCTGTATTTTTATGAAAATGGCATACTGGCCTGTAGTATGGTGGCACTCAACAATCTCTGGAATATCTTTCAATTGTTTCAGAACCTTTCGGTCGAAACTGGTTTTCTCAAGATAGATTCCCATGAAAGCAGTAGTGTTGTACCCCATCCTGGAGGGGCTGACAATAAATTCGGATCCGGTAACAACTCCCATAGAAATAAGACGCTGCACCCGCTGATGAATGGCAGCACCTGAAACCCCGCATTCACGGGCAACTTCCAGAAAAGGAACCCTGGCGTTGTTGGTTATCAATTTCAATATTTTACGGTCAAGATCATCAATCTGAACGGCTTGTTCCTTGAAATCTTCTTCTAATTCGAGGTTGTTTTTCTTCACGTTGCTTTCAATTTGTTAGTAAATTGACAATATTTTTACAAAACTATAATATTTTCTGTCTTCCGGCAAATTATTCCTGGAATATTAACGCTCAATAACTACCAAATTGTCTTAAATTCCGGGTTTGTTGGAGAATCTGTAGAATTGCATTACCTGGTTCCTGCCAGATGCCTGAAATCGCTTCCAGACGGGTTTTGGAAAACCTGCAATTCAAATTCTCCGATCACTGCCAGAATATGATTGATAATTTCGGCCTGAATCGATTCATACATATCGGATTGCTGTTCTTTGCTGAATACGATATACTCAAGCGGTAATCCGCGTTCGGTTGATTGCAGTAGCCTGACAATCAGTGTCATTGTGCTGTGTGTGTTGGGGTTTGTCCACAGGAAAGCTTCAACATAAGCCCTAAGAATGGCCAGATTGGTGGGTTGTGTTCCAACTTGTTTAGCCCAGCCGGGAAAGGATGGGTCGAGCCCCTTTTTTTGTTCGTCATAGCTTTTGATGATAGGAAAACCTGAAATCCTGTCAATCAATTTCTGATCACAGAATTTAATTCCTGCCATATCAATAAAGACAGACCGCTGAATTCGCCTTCCACCTGATTCCTGCATTCCGATCCAGTTGGTAACAGATTCAGATACAAGTGAATAAGTGGGGATGGTTGTAATGGTTTTATCCCAGTTCTGTACTTTTACGGTTGTAAGAGAAATGTCAACCACTGTTCCGTCCACATTAAATTTGCTGACTGTAATCCAGTCCCCCGGCTTGACCATTTTATTGGCAGCAAGCTGTATACTGGCAACAAATCCAAGGATCGGATCCTTGAATACAAACATAAGAACGGCAGCCATCGCACCAAGTCCGGCAAACAGACGACTCGGATCCTGGTTAACCAGGATTGAAACAAGAACAATGGCAGAAACTGAATAGATCAGTATTTTAATCAGTTGAAGGTATCCTTTTATGGGCCGTTCCTGGGCAAAGGGATAAGTATTGTAAATATCCTGTGAGGCGTCCAGGAATCTCACCATACTAATAACAAAGGCAAATGTGATGTAAATTTTTGCTATGCCTTTGATTATCAATGGTAAAGATACCAGGTCTTCAGAGCCGAATCCTGCTGATGCATACACAAAAATGGCAGGTATAAGGTGGGCTACCGCATGAAAAACCCTGTGCTGGAAAAGGACGTCGTCCCACCTTGTTTCAGTCCTTGACGTTAGTTTTTCTATTATCTTAAGAAATAAATTACGTAACGGAAAAAAGAGGATCAGTGAAATAAATGCAAGAATCAAAAATGTACCCATTGCTGAGAGATAGATAGCAATTTTGGGATGAAACTGTGCATTCAATAATTGCTCCCTTAAATAATCGTAAAAAACTTGCATGTTGGAATTCTTTAAATCTGTTCAGAATTACTTATTTTTGAATCGTTCGCAAAATTAATGATTCAGCCGGATTTTGGCCAATAGACTCATCATTATGTTTGCAGACTTGTTTTTTCTTTTGAACAATTAGTTATTCACCTATTATGAAAAATATCTGCAGCCTGTTGCTTTTCCTTGCTCCGCTTATGCTGTTTGGACAGGATAAGTTCGATAATTATTTTACGGAGGGTACTTTTCGCTTTGATTATCTGCTTTCAGGCACCAATAATACGGTCAAAGTCATCGAGGTTCAGCAGAAATGGGAACCTTACTGGAGCGGATCAGCAAAGATTTCCATTGATGCACAAAGTCTGGGCAATTACCGTCTTAACGTTAGGGATTTGGAAAGTCAGCAGTTGATATACAGGCAGGGTTTTTCTCCGCTTTTCCAGGAATGGCAGACAACTGCTGAGGCAAAGAAAATGGAGAGGGCATTTTACCAGGTGCTGCGTTTCCCATTTCCAAAGAAAAAAGTAGTTATGGAGATCGAGTTTTTGACAAGGGGAGGGCAATTTGAAAAATTGTATACTGCCATTGTTGATCCGGCAAATTACTTCATCAGCAGGGAAATGCCTTTGAAAAATGATGTCAGGGTAATCAAAAAATCCGGAGAACCTGCCGGTTCAGTGGATGTTGCCATTCTGGCCGAGGGGTACAAAAAAGAGGAGATGGGTAAATTTATTAAAGATGCTTCCCGGTTGACGGATTCTTTGTTTCAGGTTGAACCGTTTGCTTCCGGCAAAATGAAATTCAATGTTTATGCGGTAGAGACTCCTTCTGCCGGGTCGGGAACGGATATACCAGGAAGGGGTATTTATGTTAATACTCTGTACAACAGCACCTTTTATACATTTAATATAGCCAGGTATCTTACTACAACGGATTTAAAATCTGCGTTTGATCAGGCTGCTTCTGTGCCTTACGATTACCTGATAATCCTTGTCAATTCCTCCGAGTATGGCGGAGGCGGTTTTTATAATAATATTTCGGTTTGCACCGCAGACCATGCTTTGGCGGCCAAAGTTTTTATTCATGAATTTGGGCACGAATTTGCAGGACTGGGTGATGAGTATTATAACTCTGAAGTTGCATATGAAGATTTTTATAACCTGAAAATTGAACCCTGGGAACCCAACTTGACTACCATGGTGGATTTTAAATCCAAATGGGGTTCTATGATTGATCCCACAGTTCCTGTGCCAACGCCAAGAGGAGCTGGATTTTCAACCAAAACAGGAGTATTTGAAGGAGGGGGCTATATGGCGAAGGGCATTTACAGCCCAATGGAAGATTGCCGGATGAAATCAAACAAACCGGACGTATTCTGTCCGGTTTGTCAGCAGGCAATTACCAGGGCCATTCAAAAGAACACTGAATAATTGCGTGATGCTATTTGCTGCTATTTTTCTTCTTTCCTGTTTTCATCTTTAAGCCCGATACGATGGGCAAGCAAAAGCCCTGCACCACCAAAAAGGCAAATCATTGAAAAATAGGAAGCAGGTTCATTCATTCCTGCTTCAGCAAGCAGGGAGGCGAGTAAGATGCCGATTCCAACCCCAACCAGTAAGAGTCCCCATTTCAGGATTCCTCCCTTTGAGGAAAATTTCATTGAATCGAGTAATTTCGGATCCCCTCCTTTTTCTATCAGCGACAAAAGAGCCATTTTCTCGCGGTTGCGGGCAGTTACGATAACGTAGACTATGCCAAAACTCATCAGGAATACTCCAAGTGGTACAAGAATGTCTGTTGCCATTTTATTGTTTTTTAAGGTTTAACATTTGCATATTTGACGCAGACATTATTTGTCGGTTACAACATCTTGAAAAAAAATGAAATATATCCTAAATTCCGTAGTAATCGACCGGTTTTATACCTCTGTATAATTATAGTGGAGGTTTATATCATTTAAACATAATAATTTCTTACTTTCAACTATTATATTGGAAGATTTTATGGTCGATAAAATCAACAGCAGCAAATTTTTGTATAAATATTCTATTTTTTTGTAACCGAAAGGCATTGCGCTAAGTCTAATGTGTTGATGGAGGCAAAAAACGATGCATATTATATTTCGGAGGTGTTGAAGGGAAATGCAGATGCCTTTGCCCCACTTGTTGATAAATACAAGCAGTTGGCTTTTTCTCTTTCCATGAAAATTATCAGGAACCGGGAAGATGCTGAGGATGCTGCACAGGATGCTTTTGTGAAAGCCTACCGTTCACTGGAAAGTTACAAGGGAGGGGCCTCTTTCAAAACCTGGTTTTTTCGGATTGTATACACTACGGCAATTTCAAAAATCAGGGTAAAACAGAACAGACAGGTTAGCATAGACGATTGTAAATTATCCGACTCCGAGTTGATGGACACGGAAAGTGCCATAGGTCAGTTGAATGCGGAAGAACGATCCCAACACCTTCTAAAGGCAATCGATCTGCTTGCCCCTGATGAAAGAGCTATACTTAATCTCTACTATTTCGAGGATCTGCCAGTGGACGAGATCGCAGTAATCATGGAGATGAGTGAATCCAATATTAAAATCAAACTCTTCAGAAGCCGGAAGAAATTGTATGAACGGCTCCATATACTTCTAAAGAGTGAAAGCGTTTGTACGTACTGATACAATTTAATACTATTGAAAATTTCAACATATGTACCGGGAAAACAGTTTTTTTTCTCAAAAAAATATACAATGAAAACACAGGATGATCTTGGCAAATACATGAAGGAACTTCCAATGGAGGCACCTTCTTTCGAGTTTACCAGTAATGTTATGGGGCGTGTTTTGGCTGAGACTAAAATATCCCCTGCAGAGTATAATCCATTGATATCAAATAAAATGTGGATCAGGATTGTGGCGGGGCTGTTCGTTTTTTTGGTTGGCTTAACAATAATCCGAACCTATTTCCCCGGTAATGAGAACCCGGCAGGATGGCAATCGATTTACAACTTTGATCTTTCAGCAGTTTTTGGTCCGTTCCTTAAAATGGCCAGGATTGCGCGAAGCCTTCCCATCTCTTTTGCCGGTGGATTGATGGCATTTTCCTTTCTTCTTCTGGCTGACCGGTTTTATTCACGGAATACTCAAAGTTGAGAGTTCTATTTCTGCCGGGTCTTTTAAGTGATTGTTGGTTCTCTTCCGGATCCATTGAACAAAAATTCATTGTTTGTAAAAAAAATATACAAATGGTTATCAGTTAATCGATTTGGTTTCTATTTTTACATAAAAATAGACTAACTATGCTCGACATCCTTTACAACCGTAGAAGTACCAGAAAATTCAGTGATAAAAAGGTTGACGAAGAGACGATACGTTTACTGTTAAAGGCTGCATTACATTCACCTTCCTCTAAAAACAGTCAGCCCTGGGAATTTATTGTTGTTGATGATCCTGAACTGCAGAATCGTTTGTCTATGGCCAAACCCCATGGGGCATGCCTTTTGAGACACGCTTCGATATCAATTGTTGTGGCAGGTGACAAAACAAAAAGTGATGTATGGATTGAAGATTGTTCCATTGCTTCCATAATTATTCAACTTGCAGCTGAGTCGTTGGGAATGGGCTCATGCTGGGTCCAGATTCACAGGCGGTACTACGATGATGATCAGACCGCCAACGAGTATATTAGTGAATTGCTCAATATACCGGATCACCTGGAAGTCCTTTCTATAGTCGGGATTGGCTACAAGGCTGCCGACAGGCCTGCTGTGAGTGATAAGGAGCTGGACTGGAAGAAAGTGAGCAGAAACTCCTATTCCCTCGCAAAGCTCGAATAGCTCCTGCTGTTTTGGCTTCCCCGCATTGCTTCAGAACCTGTGATTACTCTTTGCCATGTTCGCCAATGTAGGATTCTCCATGTTGTGTAATATCAAGACCAAGGCGTTCAGATTTTGGGGATACCCTCAAGGGAATTAGCTTGTTGGTAAGTACATACAATAAGTAGGATCCGCCAAAAGCATAAATTCCGACTATTACCAATGCTAGCAGGTGAAACAGAAATGTTTTGAATTCGCCATAAAATAGTCCCACTCCCTGGGCAAATACAGCTGTCAGCAGCATACCTATAATCCCACCCATTCCATGAGCAGGAAATACATCAAGAGTATCGTCCAATGATGTTTTGGATCTGAAGGATATGGCGATGTTGCAAATGAAGGAGGCAAATAGCCCGATGAAAATTGCAGCTCCCAGGTTTACAAAACCGGCGGCAGGCGTTATGGCTACCAATCCCACCACCAACCCGATGGAGGCACCCATGGCAGACGGTTTACGGCCCATTGCCACATCAAAGAGGATGAACCCGATCATGGCTGCTGCTGAAGCGATGTTGGTGTTCATCAGGGATACTGTTGCAATTGAGTTGGCACCCAGGGCGGATCCTGCATTAAACCCAAACCATCCGAACCAAAGCATACTGGCTCCAAGCAAGACAAAAGGGATGTTGGCGGGATGAAACTGTTGCTGGTAGTCTCTTCTAGGGCCAAGAAACATGGCCCCAGCCAGGGCAGCAAAACCGGCAGACATATGAACTACTGTTCCACCCGCAAAGTCAAGCACGCCCCAGTTACGCAGGAAACCATTCGGATGCCAGGTCCAGTGTGCAAGAGGCGCATAAATGAATATTGAAAATAAGGACATGAACAGGATATATGAACTGAATTTTACTCTTCCGGCAAAAGATCCGGTTATCAGGGCAGGAGTTATAATAGCAAATTTCATCTGAAATATGGCAAATAGTGCCAGGGGTATTGTAGGGGCAAAAGAAGGGTCGATGTTGCCTCCCACACCTTTAAACATGAAGAAGGTGAATGGATTCCCGATCAGGCCGTATTTTTCAGGTCCGATGCTGTCGCCGAAGGCAAGGCTAAATCCGAAAATCACCCAGATAATGCTGACAATTCCCATCGCGATAAAACTTTGGAGCATTGTTGAAATAATGTTTTTTGGCTGAATCATTCCTCCGTAGAAAAAGGCAAGTCCAGGTGTCATAAATAGTACCAGGGCCGTTGATGTTAGCATCCAGGCAACATCACCGGGAACCGTTCTTGGATCCAGTTCAAAAGGGTTCTTACCAGCTATATATACTCCCGCCAGGGAAAGACCCAAAAGGAGAATTATGAAGATTTGCCAGGATTTTTTCATGTAATATTATTTATAGGGTTTGATGGTATTTTTCTGGATTTCCTGCTTTGGCTGACTTTTTTCCAGAAATGCCATTGAAAATTGCGCATTTGTCTATGATAGTCAGGTATTTGTTTACAAATTAATAAAATTACTCTATTTTTGTTGGTAATGAAAAGCTGAAATTTCACTTTTCCTCTATCCACCAAGTAATATATTCCGGCTATGACACATAGAAACCAGCTCGACGATACTGATCTTCAGATATTGGACATTGTTACCAAAAATGCCCGGATTCCGTTCAAGGATGTAGCTGTTGAGTGCAGTATATCCAGGGCTGCAGTACATCAGCGCGTAACCCGTATGATGGAAATGGGCGTTATTATTGGCAGTGGTTATACTGTTGATCCCAGAAAAATTGATTTCAGGACCTGTTCCTATATAGGAATTTTCCTGGAGAAAGGGAGCCTGTATACAGAGGTTGCAGAACAACTCCGTACAATCAGGGAAATTGTGGAATGTCATTACATAACCGGTCAATATGCCATTTTTGCCAAAATTTATGCCAGGGATAATGAACATCTGAAGTCAGTGCTGAGTGATAAAATTCAAAAAATTTCAGGCATATCCAGTACTGAGACTTTTATTTCTCTGGAAGAAACCTTTAAAAGAGAGGTGCCGATTTTCTAACAATCCATCCTGTCAACATGACCTGGGTCCTTTCCCCCGGGTAAAAGAACGATCTGCAAGATTAGTGAAAAATAATTATTTATTTTCCGGCAAATTGAAAATTTAGGGGGGGCTTTCCGGAAATTACATAAAAACCATCGCAAACCATCCAATTTTTAGCGTAAGAATTTATTTATTTTAAATTTTTGTTTTGGATTAAGGTGTCGTTAACCTTTTCCGGTTAAAGAAAATCCGGGTAACATCTGAAATCTTCCATGTGGAGAATTTCTCTGTTACCCGGATTACTGCACGCAAAATGAAGGAAGTGTTGTTGTCGTATACTAAGAATCTATGCTATTTGTATGAATTTGCGTTCCGGCAGTTTTTAAAAAGTCTTACTTTCTTATAATTCACTTTCGGCATATGCCATCTCGTTGTGCTGAGAAATATCAAGACCAACGACCTCTTCTTCGGAAGTAGCGCGAATGCCAACCAATTTATCCACTATTTTGAACAGGATAAATGTCATGACACCGGAGAATACAATGGTTACCACCGTTGCTAACAGCTGAATAAGGAACTGTTTTGGGTTTCCGTAAAACAGTCCGCTGTATGCCGATTGTATTGATGGTGTAGCAAGCAGACCTGTAGCAAGTGCACCCAATATACCACCAATTCCATGGACCCCGAATGCATCGAGTGAATCATCATATCCAAACTTGTGCTTCACAACCGAAACCATGAAGAAGCAAGCCACGGCAACGAGTACCCCAATAACAACTGCACCGGTAACTCCTACGAAACCTGCTGCAGGCGTAATTGCTACGAGACCTGCGACTGCAGCTGTACTTATACCTATGACCGTAGGTTTTTTATTCAGTATCCAGTCGAGGATTACCCATGTTATTGCTGCTGTGGCAGTAGCAATATGGGTTGAAAGGAATGCACTGATTGCCAATCCGTCAGCTGCTAATCCGCTTCCTGCATTAAATCCGAACCATCCAAACCAGAGAAGTGCTGCCCCCATGACAACCAATGGTATGTTGTGGGGAGCTGTAGGGTGGTTGTTGTAATTTTTCCTGGAACCAATCATCAATGTCATGACAAGTGCTGCGATACCTGCATTGATATGCACTACTGTTCCTCCGGCAAAATCGAGCGCTCCCAGTTTGAACAGCCATCCGTCGGCCGACCATACCCAGTGCGCCACCGGATTATAGACAAAGATTGCCCACAATACGGAGAATACCAGAAAGCCTTTGAATTTGATTCTTTCGGCATAAGCACCAATGATAAGGGCAGGAGTAATGACGGCGAACATGCACTGAAACAGTACAAAAAGAAGATGGGGAATACGAGCTGTTGCCTGAGAAATATAGTACGGACTAACATCGTTGGGTCCGATTCCATTTAAGAAAGCCCAATCAAAACCGCCAATATATGGGGCAAGGGCTCCGGTGGAGGATCCAAAAGCGAGGCTGTAGCCTACAAACACCCACTCCATCGTGATAACGGCTGTCAGGATCAGACATTGCATGAGGATATTAAGGATGTTTTTTTGACGGACAAGACCGCCGTAAAATAGAGCCAGTCCAGGAATGGTCATTAACATAACCAATGCCGTAGCGACTATCATCCATGCTGTGTTTCCCGAATCAATGAAAGGAGTAGGCTCTCCTGCAGGTGGATCTGCGGCTAAGAGCAGTAAGGGACTGATGATTCCGGCAAGCAATAAACCGGCATATTTATATAATTTTTTCATGTGCAGTATTTTTTGATTGATTATTGTACCGGATCATTTTTTATCATAAAGGGATTCATCACCCGAATCACCTGTTCGGATGCGAATGGATTGGTCAACGGTAGAAACAAATATTCTGCCGTCGCCACTCTCACCCGTAAAAGCTGATTGAAGGATGGCATTGATCGATTTCTCAACGTTCAAATCCCTTACGACGAATGATAGATATATTCGGGCCACTGAATTCACATCGTACGCTATTCCCCGGAAAATCAACCCCTGACGCGCTGTTCCCTGTCCTTTTACTTCCCACCAGGAAAGGAAGTCGATGTCCGCTTCGTGAAGTGCAGTTCGTACTTCTTCGAATTTGGTTTTTCTTACAATTGCTTCAATTTTTTTCATGTTGGTATTATTTTTTGAGAATTAATTTTGTTCTGTCGGATAAGAAGGGGCGAATTACTGGTTGGCCAGAGTAATTCCCACAACAATATTGAACTGTTCTTTAGAAGGGTTCAGAATAAGTGCTCCGCTGATTGGAATGGAAAAACTGTCAGATATTTTGATGGCAGCAGAAGTTTTGACACCAACATTGCATAAGCCGAAATCGGACTCTTTGGTGTACTGTCCATTGCCTGCACCAGCCAGAAGAGTAACAGGACCGGCAACAAAAGCTGCTTCCAGATAGGTGTCGTCGGCATTAAACATGTAGGCGCCTGTGAGGGTTAGCTTGCCCAGTGCTAGATTTGCCATAGGTTCAAAATAGTGGGAAGTTCCTGTAAAATATGGGGAGGTTGCTCCGGGAAAGTAATAATCAGTCATGTTTAAGGTTAAAGATGATTTTTCCCCGAGAGCTATTGCATAGCTTGCAAACAGGTCAGCTTCGGCAGCTTCATTGGTATCAAAACAATAACTGCCCCATCCGCCAATTGTAAATCCTCCTTTGTTGAATTTGACCAATGGCTGTAATGCAGGACCTGACCCAAACTTGGTTCCACGCCATACATAATTGCTGTAAAGGTCGACTCCGGTTGTCCATGGACTTTTTTCCTGAGCGCTAATTTTAATTGTAAAAATTAAGGATAGTGTAAGGGTTGCTAACAAAATTTTCTTTTTCATGTTTTAAAAAATTAAGATTAATACTCAGATGATTTATTTTGGGAGGGTGTTTCAAAAAAAAACAGATTATTTTAAATGACCCCCTGTTATTTCTGTCGTCGGGTCAAAACTATCTGTTTATTTTTATAAATAACTAATAAAATAGGGGGTGTATCCCTAAATTAATAATTAATTAACAAACAAGTATCAAAAAATAGGGGGGGTATCTTTGAAAAAGTACAATAAAATGCACTATTCACACAAAAATACAGGGGGGGTGTTGGAAAAAAATAAAAAAGGACCAGGTATGCACCTGGTCCTTTTTTATATGGCTGTTTATTTTTAGTTCAACAAATCAAAATCCTTTGCCTTACAGCTTCAAACATGAGTATTCCGGCTGCCACTGATACATTAAGAGACTGTATTGTACCAAGTTGTGGTATTTTTGTCCATTCATCCACAATCTTTAACAGTCCGGTATCTATTCCTGTTTCCTCCGAACCCAGCACAATGGCAAGTGGCTGTGTCATTTCGCAACTGAAATAGTTTAATTCACCCTTTTCAGTAGCAGCGATTACCTTTAATCCTGAATTTTTCAGGAAATGAACTGCGTTGATAAGGCTTTTTTCTCGACAAACCGGAATGGTCAGCAAGGCGCCGGATGAAGTTTTAATGGCGTCGGCATTAATCTGGGCAGACCCTTTCTCGGGGATCAGAATGGCATCCACCCCTGCAACTTCCGCAGAACGTGCAATGGCCCCAAAGTTCCTTACATCAGTTATTCGGTCAAGAACAAGTATCAACGGATTTTTACCCTGTTCATAGAGCATGGGGATGATCTCCGTAATAGGTTGGTAAGCTATGGGAGAGATGAAAGAAACCACTCCCTGGTGATTTTTACGGGTCACCCTGTTTATTCTCTCGACAGGTACCATCTGGACAGGGATTTCAAACTGCCTGACCAATTTCATCAGTTCCTGGAAAAGTTCCCCCTGTAATCCCTGGCTGACCAAAATGCGGTCTATTTCTTTTCCCGAATGGATGGCTTCGATGGTAGAGTGTAATCCAAAAACAAAATTCTTTTCTTCCATAATAATTATTCAGGTTTTTTTGCGTTCCATTTCTCGAGCTCACTATTTAAATCGGCCCATTTCTCCAATTCAATATCCAGCTGTTTTTTTATAGCTTCATAATTGCTGAGCAGATCGCCGTCCACTTTTTCGGGGTGATCGCTCATGTATATATCCGTGACAGTAATTTCATTTTCCAGTTTGGAAATGTAAGCCTCCACATCAGCGACCTGTTTTTCAATTTTGCTGATCATTTTATTGATCTCTTTCCTTTCTTCGAATGATACTGAAGCTGTTTCCCGGGCAGGTTCTCTTTTGTCACGTTTGACAGGAATACTGATTTCCAATTCCCTTAGAGATTCCATCTCTTTCTTCCTGAGGAATTCATAGATGCCACCCAGGTGTTGTTTTATTTTCCTGTTTTTAAACTCATAAACAACATTGGCAAGTCCGTCAAGAAATTCACGGTCGTGAGATACCAGGATCATTGTACCATCAAAATCAGCCAGGGCTTTTTTCAGGATTCCCTTTGAGTGGATGTCGAGGTGGTTGGTTGGCTCATCAAGCACCAGGAAATTAACAGGTTCCAATAGCAGGCGTATCATTGCCAGCCTTGATCTTTCACCGCCTGACAAGACTTTGACCTTCTTGTCGACATCATCCCCTGAGAACATGAATGCCCCAAGGATATCCCGTATTTTTGTCCGGACATCGCCAACGGCAATCTGATCTATGGTTTCCAGTGCCGTTAATTCTTCATCCAGCAGTGATGCCTGATTCTGTGCAAAATAACCGATTTTTACATTGTGGCCGAGTTGTTGCACGCCAGTGCATTCCAGCTGCTGCATAAGGATCCGTGCCATGGTAGTCTTACCTTCGCCGTTTTTTCCTACGAAGGCAATTTTTTCACCTCTTTCAACTGTCAGGTCTATATTTGTCAACACCTCCAGGTTGCCGAATGCCTTGGAGACTCCGGTGGCTTTGAAGACAACGGTTCCGGATCTGGGAGAAGGTGGAAATTTGATGTTCATCGATCGGTTATCCTCTTCGTCCACTTCAATCCTATCCACTTTATCCAATTGTTTTATGCGGGATTGAACCTGTACTGATTTCGTTGCCTTGTAGCGAAAGCGTTCAATAAAATCCTCGGTATCCTGGATCATTTTTTGTTGGTTACGGAAGGAGGCAAGTTGTTGTTCGCGCCTTTCGACCCTTAATTCCAGGTATTTACTGTAGTTTACTTTGTAATCGTATATTTTTCCAAGGCTAATTTCTATGGTACGGTTGGTTACGTTGTCCAGGAAGGCGCGGTCGTGGGAGACCAGAACCACAGCACCAGCATAATCCTTCAGAAAGCGCTCCAGCCATTGGATAGACTCAATATCCAGGTGATTCGTCGGCTCATCCAGTAAGAAAACATTGGGTTTAAGCAACAATATTTTTGCAAGTTCAATCCTCATCCTCCATCCACCTGAGAACTCGGAGGTTGGTCTGTCAAAATCTTTCCTGTCAAAACCCAGGCCTATCAATGTCTGCTCAATATCAGCATGGAAATTGGTTCCTCCCAGCAGGTGAAAACGATCGTTGACTTCGTGCAGGTCGTCCATGATCTGATGGTATTCGGCTGATTCATAGTCCTCCCGGACTGACAACTGGTTGCTGAGGTAGTTTATTTTTTTTTCAAGAATATGTATTTCTTCAAATGCCCGGGCCGCCTCTTCGATGACGGAACTGGTGTCAGTTGTATCCATATGCTGTGGAAGGTAGCCGATCTTGACATCTTTGGCAGCTACTACACGGCCTGATGTAGGTATTTGATTGCCTGAAAATATTTTAAGCAGGGTTGATTTCCCGGCTCCGTTTCTGCCTGCCAATCCGATCCGATCCCGGGGATTGACGATAAAGCTAACTTGTTTGAAAAGTTCAAATCCACCAAATTCAACGTATAATTCTTCTACCGATATCATAAACAAGTATAACCAAAGATGACAAAGACGATTCTGCACAATTATATTCTGACGGTCAGCTTCATTTCAGTGGAGTATCCTAATAATTGCCCAACCTGATTACAGCCAGCTGCAAGTAAAACCCGATTATCTAATTTGCGGGTCAAAGGTACTATAAAAAAGGGGTACCCAAAAAAAACGCCGGAAGTAAAAACCTCCGGCGTTTATTCATTTCAACCATGTATCAATTATGCAGGCATGTCCGGTAATGACCAGCCTTCCCTGTAGTTGTGCTTAATAAGGTCGGCGGCAAAACCTTTGGCGCTGATTGGTTCGCTCCATTTTTTATTGAAGGTAGGATGTCCGTCGTTGATAACAAAGCCATCATCCAGACAGAATTTGAAAGTTTCATTGTCATGAATGTTGGTGAAGTTCATATTTGGACCGTCCCACAACAGCTCCTTGTTCAGGTCCTGAAGACGAACAGCCAGAACACCCATTACAACCATTTCATTGAAAGGTCCGGCCTGGGAGAAAGGAGATGCGGTCTGCACCCTGCTTTCAGGACTTTCTTTACAGGCACGTATCCAGTCTTGTTCGTGACTTGTTGTAACGCGTGGAATCGTTTTAGGTGCATTGGGCACGCGGCCTGATAACAGCCAGGGGTCTTTGCCATAACAACCGCATACGATGCTGTCTTTTGTGCCATGGAAAACAACTCCGCCACCATCATCATTCATATCGCGTCCTTCCGGCCAGTTGGAAGGTTTCATTGGCCTGAAACCGCCATCCATCCAGGTGACTGTAACTTCGGGGAAATTAATTTTTATTCCTTTTTCTTTTGGACGGGCAGGGAACACCATTTGAACAACCTCTGAAGAGGGAGGTGTGTCGGTCATCAATAGGGTAGAGGACCCCTGAACCTTTGTCGGATATCCCAGTTTCAGTCCCATAAACACCGGGTGAAGCAGGTGGCAGGCCATGTCACCAAGAGCACCTGTTCCGAAATCCCACCAGCCGCGGAATGTCCATGGTGTATACATCCTGTGATATGGACGGAATTTGGCAGGTCCTATAAAAAGATCCCAGTTCATTGTATCCGGTGGCCACATGCCTTCTTTTGGACGGGCCAGTGCCTGAGGCCATAATGGGCGGTCGGTAAATGCCTCGACTTTGGTAACATCACCAATTTCACCGTTCCACAACCATTCCTGGATGAGGCGCACTCCTTCGCCGGAGGAGCCCTGGTTTCCCATGGAAGTGGCAACTTTATGTTTTACAGCGAGTTTGGTCAGCAGTCGGGACTCATAAACCGAGTGTGTCAACGGCTTTTGGACGTAAACGTGTTTGTTGAGTGCCATGGCATGGGCAGCCACGATGGCATGGTTGTGGTCGGCAGTAGCAACGAGGACAGCATCAATGCCAGATGGCATTTCATCGTACATCTTCCTCCAGTCCCAGAATTTTTTGGCTTTTGGGAAATAGTCGAAGCAACGTTTGCTGTGATCCCAGTCAACATCGCACAAGGCAACGATGTTCTCGGTTTGCATCTGTTTGAGGTTGCCAAATCCCATTCCACCGATACCGACACCAGCAATATTCAGCTTGTCGCTGGGTGCCTTGTGTCCCAAACCGGCGATGGTGTTGGACGGAACAACAGTTATAGCCGCAGCTGCGGCTGCTGATGTGCCGATGAAACCCCTTCTGGAAAGTTTGTTGTTTGGATTCATTTTCTTGATTTAATTGTTTAAGAATTAATCAGACAAGAGGCAGTTTTTTGGTCTGACCTTCAAATTTAACTATAAAATCCAATTGTAAAAGGAACAAGGTATAATATTTTGGAGAGCATCAACTAATTAGTAAATTGCAGTTAATTCAGATATTGCATTGCAAATCATACTACTATTTTATTATTAATTTAAAACACTGATGGAAAAGACTTTGCTGAAAAAAATTAAAGCAGGTAAAATTGTTTATGGTACATGTATCACCTCAACTGCTCCTACCTGGCCTGCTATAGCTTTAAGGGCAGGTCTGGATTTTGTATTTCTTGACACAGAGCATATACCACTTGAGAGAATGGAAATTTCCCATATGTGTCAGACTTTCAGGGCCATGGGGATTGCTCCGATTGTGCGGATTCCTTCGCCTGATCCTTACAGGGCCTGCCAGATGATGGATGCAGGAGCAGAAGGTGTAGTTGCACCATACCTGGAAAGGCCTGATCAGATCAAGGAATTGATTGGGGCGTTGAAATTCAGGCCACTAAAAGGAGAGCTACTTGATAAGGCCTTGAATTCACCGGCGGAGCCGGACAGTACGCTTAAGCGGTATCTCGATAAATGGAATGAGGGAAATGTTTGCATTGCAAACATTGAAAGCGTACCTGCACTTGAAAGGCTGGAGGAGTTGCTTGCCTTAAAAGGACTGGATGCTGTCTTTATCGGACCTCATGATCTTTCTATAAGCCTGGGAATACCGGAGCAGTATGATCATCCATTGTTTGAAGAGGCAGTGAAAAGAATTATTGCGATTTCCCGCAAAAACGGACTGGCAGTAGGTATCCATTTTTCAGAGTCACCGGAAAGACAGCTCCGCTGGATCAGGGAAGGGGTAAACCTGGTTATCCACAGTTCAGACCTGGCAATGTTTTCACAAAGGCTGTTACAAGACATGAATATCATTCGTGAGTTCACTGGAGGCAAGAAGGAGAGTGCGGGAAATTCACATGATGTGATTTAGTAAAACGATCATTATCTTAGCAATACAATTCAATTAATTAATTTATTCAATTTCTACAGAATGAAAAACAAATTATCGCTGTTGTTGATTGTGATTCTGCTTTTGGGTGCAGGCAGGAGTGAAGCAAAAAAGTGGGTGTCGTTGTTTAATGGCAAAGACCTCTCTGGCTGGACTGTTCGTGGAAAAGCTTCCTGGACAGTTGAAAACGGTGTTATGGTCGGTGTTGGAGGTATGGGGCATATCTATACGGATGCTGTATGTACGGACTTTGAGGCAAAAGGAATGTTCCGTGTATCCTCTGACCTGCCCGGTAAAAGTAACAGCGGCTTTTATTTCAGGTGCAATGAGCCGGAAAACAACAAAGACGGTTTTCCACGGGGGTATGAAGCCCAGATATGCAACAGCCAGGATTCCTATACCGGATGGCTATGGAAACCGGGTAAAGGAGTCGGTAAAGCAAGTGAATTGCTGACCAGGGATGGTGAGTGGTTTGAATACCATATCAAGGCTGTTGGTGAAGACATCCAGTTCTGGATCAACGGGAAGCTGGTTATGACTTACAAGGACAGCGAATACAAAACCGGACATTTTGCCATTCAGGGTCACAATCCGGGAATGAAGATAGAGGCCAAGGAGTTGTATTATAAAGTTGTAAAGAAATAATCCGGTTGTTCCGTCTCCAATATAAAAGTGCCCCTGGCAACAAATTCAAAGGTTGAATAGTGTTGTCAGGGGCACTTTTTTTGGGCTGAAAACCCTCGTCCTGCCTCAGAGTTTAGGCAATTCCCATGGTGCTCTGTAGTTGGCGAGTATCAATTTGTCTGCTTCCGGATCGTTTTTGAATGATTGCTTTTCACCATCCCAGTTTACCTGTCTGCCCAACCTGTAGGCAATGTTGCCGAGTGAGGCAATACGGGCAATATGGGCACCGATTTCGATGTCGCAATTGGGTTTTTGTCTTGATTTTATACATTCCAGGAAGTTTTTCACGTGCAGGTCAAGCCCCTGGCCGGTGGCGGGCTGTGGAAGAACGGGTTGCATCCCTTCCTTTGCAGAAGTGCTGTTGGTCTCAGGAATTACCTCCCATCCTTTACGGTCAACGACCAGTGTGCCATATTCGCCGACAAAAGCAACGCCATGCCCTGTTCCCCTGCCGTAATTATTGCCATAAATGCCGATAGTGTGATCCCAGACAATGTTAAAATCACCAAAATCATAAATAGTCATCATGCTGTCAGGTGTTTGCATGGCATCACCAGGGAAGGCATATTTACCCCCGGAGGCCATCACTGACTTCGGAACATACTGGTTCATTCCGAAAAGAGCGTAATCCAGCAAATGAACACCCCAGTCGGTCATTAGTCCGCCGGCATAGTCCCAGTACCATCGGAAAGTAAAATGAAATCTGTTGATGTTGAAAGGCCTTTTTGGCGAGGGGCCAAGCCACATGTCGTAATTTACGCCCGGGGGAACTTCTGAGTCGGGCGCAACAGGAATGGATCCTTTCCAGCCGACATATGACCATGCCCTTGCAGAGCGTACCCTTCCAAGTTTTCCGCTTTGCACATAATCCACAGCATTTTTCCAGTGCGGATCACTTCGTTGCCACTGTCCGACCTGCACGACACGATTGTATTTGTGAGCTGCCTTTACCATGATGTTACACTCTTCGATGGTACGACCAAGAGGTTTTTCGCAATAAACATCCTTGCCGCTCTGGCAGGCATAAACCATCGGGAGACAATGCCAGTGATCGGGAGTTCCGATAATTACTGCATCAATGTCTTTCCTGTCAATTACTTTGCGAAAGTCTTCATACAATTCCGGCCGCTTTCCAGTTAGTTTTTCAACATCAGCAGCACGCTGATTCAGGATATTGCTGTCAACGTCACACAAAGCAGCACATTCAACACCCGGCTGTTTCAGGAACGCGGAAAGGTCATTGAATCCCATTCCTTTGCAGCCTATCAAAGCGACTATTACTTTGTCACTGGGGGCACACGAACTCATGACATTGGGTAAGACGGCTATCCCCGAGGCTGTTAGTCCGGCGTCGCGGATGAAATTTCTTCGACTGGTTGACATGATCTGAAAATTTTATCTGGATAATATTAATAGTAGTGATGATTGCATTTATTTTAGAGCTGATAAATTTATATAAAATGGATGAAGTAAACTTAGATTGAACCATCAAATTTTGTATTGTTTTCTGAATATCCTGAATTGAATTTGACGGCACTGCCTTTTCGATCATTCAAAGGGACCAGGATTGACAAAATGGGAGGTGCAACCCAACGGGCATTGGAGGGCTGCAAGAGGTCTGGGTCACGAAATGATCTCTGTTGGCTATGCTTATCAGCGCGGGTCTCAGGCTATTTTAAAATTTATGTTTCCATTTACCTTTGTATTCTCCCAAACCACTTATATTTGAAAAAAAAACATGGATCAACTCGAGAAATACATTGAAGTCAATGGCGACAGGTTTCTGGAAGAATTGTTCGGATTAATCAGGATACCTTCTGTTAGTTCGCTTGAAAAGCATAAACCTGATATGATGAGAGCCGCCGTCTATTGGAAAAGGATTTTGCTCGAAGCAGGAGCTGATACTGCTGAAATTTTTACAACGCCCGGTCACCCGGTTCTGTATGCTGAAAGGATTATCGATCTTTCGCTGCCCACGGTTTTGGTTTATGCACACATGGATGTAATGCCGGTAGATCCGCCCGACAAATGGCTGTCAGATCCTTTTGAGCCGGAGATCCGCGAGGGCAGGATATGGGCCAGGGGTGCCAATGATGACAAGGGCCAGTCATTCATACATGCCAAAGCTTTTGAGTACCTTGTAAGAAGCGGTTCACTTAAGAGCAATGTCAAGTTTATGATTGAAGGGGAAGAGGAGGTTGGTTCACCGAACCTCGGAAAATTTTGTGAAGATCACAAGGAGATGTTGAAAGCGGATGTTATCCTGGTATCCGATACGGGAATGATCGCAAGGGATATCCCCTCCATCACAACCGGTTTGCGTGGCCTTGCCTACTGGGAAGTTAAAGTGACCGGTCCCGACAGGGATCTTCATTCCGGCCTTTTCGGCGGCGCTGTTGCCAATCCGGTCAATGAGCTGTGCAAGCTTATTGCTAAAATGACAGATGAAAAGAACCGGATTACCATTCCGGGATTTTATGATGATGTGGTGGAAGTCTCAAAAGCGGAAAGGGAGAATCTTTCCAGGAATCCCTTCAATGAGGCAAAATACAAAGAGTCCATTGGTGTGAATCAGTTGCAGGGGGAAGATGGATACACCACAACAGAAAGGACCGGAATGCGGCCAACTTTTGATGTCTGCGGCATTTGGGGCGGTTATACTGGGGAAGGGTCCAAAACAGTTCTTCCATCTGTTGCCTATGCCAAAATAAGTTCTCGCCTGGTTCCGAACCAGGATCATGAAAAAATTTCACTGTTATTTAAAAACTACTTTGAATCAATTGCCCCTGATTCTGTGAAGGTAGAGGTAACACTTCACCATGGCGGACATGGATATCTCTGCCCGATGGATCATCCTGCATACCAGGCAGCAGAAAAAGCCTACCATGCCGTTTATGCAAAAATGCCGGTGCCTGTCAGGAGCGGAGGAAGCATCCCCATTGTATCAACTTTTGAGAAAGTCCTGGGGATAAAAACAATTCTCATGGGTTTTGGCCTCGAATCAGATGCCATTCACTCACCCAACGAAAATTTTTACCTGGAGAATTTCTTCAACGGAATAAGGTGTGTGGTTCATTTTTACCATTTTTTTGGTAGATAATACACAGAAACCATATACATATCTTAAAAAAGCCGGAATCTCATATTCCGGTTTTTTTATTTAAAAAAAATCAAAAACTGAAAAAAATTAGTTTTTCAGGAGAAAATGAATGAAAAATTAAGTTTTAATGTTAAAAAAATATGAAATATTGAATAATAAGCAAAAAAAATAGGGGGTTATTGTGAAAAAATATAATTTAGCAGAAAAATTACGAATTTATTATTTTCTAAAAATTATATTTATGGCAACAATTAGATTCAAAGCGCTGGAGATTCTGATGACCCGCAAGCCTGTTGAGGTCAAAAGAGAGGAGAACCTGACATCTGATTATTACGGGATGCTGGTTTTTGACCGTCCCAAGATGAAAAAATACCTTTCCAAAGATTCTTACAAGGGTATTATTGACGCTATCGACAATGGTACAACCATTGACCGCAAGATTGCTGACCAGGTAGCTATCGGCATGAAAGCCTGGGCCATTGAAAACGGTGCAACACACTACACGCACTGGTTCCATCCATTGACCGACGGTACTGCAGAGAAGCATGACGCATTTATTGATCATTCGGAACTGGGTGGTGTGGTTGAAAGTTTCCCCGGCAAATTATTGGCACAGCAGGAGCCGGATGCATCCTCTTTCCCAAGCGGTGGTATCAGAAACACTTTTGAAGCCAGGGGTTATACTGCATGGGACGTCTCTTCACCTGCATTTATTGTTGGTACAACACTTTGTATTCCTACAATTTTCATTTCCTATACAGGCGAGGCACTTGATTACAAGGCTCCTTTGCTGAAGGTTCTGAATGCTGTCGATAAGGCTGCCGTTGAAGTTTGCCAGTATTTTGACAAGAATGTTACCCAGGTAACCGCCAATCTGGGATGGGAACAAGAGTATTTCCTGGTTGATGAGGCGCTGTTTATTGCCCGCCCTGACCTGGTTCTTACCGGACGTACCCTGATGGGACATTCATCTGCAAAGGATCAGCAGCTTGAGGATCATTATTTTGCATCCATTCCTGAACGGGTAGCATCATTCATGATGGATCTGGAGAACGAGGCCTACAAATTGGGCATCCCGGTGAAGACCCGTCACAACGAGGTTGCGCCCAACCAGTTCGAACTTGCCCCGATTTTCGAGGAAGTTAACCTGGCCAACGATCATAACCAGATGATTATGGACCTGATGAACAAGATTTCAAGGCACCATGGTTTCAGGGTATTGCTTCATGAAAAACCTTTTTCCGGAATCAATGGTTCTGGCAAGCACAACAACTGGTCACTTTCTACCAATACCGGTGTGAATCTGTATTCTCCAGGGAAAAACCCAAAATCCAATATTCAGTTCCTAACCTTTATTGTTAATACGATTAAGGCAGTGTACGACAACCAGGATCTGCTAAGGGCATCTATCGTATCCGCTGGTAACGGACACCGCCTGGGAGCCAATGAGGCTCCTCCTGCCATTATTTCAACCTTCCTGGGTACTGAAGTGAATTCCATGCTCGACCAGATTGAAGAGATGGTAGGGGAGAAGAAAATGACACCGGATGAGAAAACAGATCTGAAACTGAACATCGGCCGTATTCCTGAGATATTGCTTGACAATACAGACCGAAACCGTACCTCTCCATTTGCCTTCACAGGTAACAGATTTGAATTCAGGGCTGTAGGTTCTTCTGCCAATTGTGCGTCTGCCATGATAGCATTAAACTCAGTCGTAGCTGCACAACTGATTCAATTCAAGAAAGACGTTGATAAGCTCATTGAATCCAACGTAAAGAAGGATGAGGCTATTTTCCAGGTTCTGAAGAAATATATCATCGAATGTAAACCGGTTCGTTTTGATGGCAATGGTTACAGTGCCGAATGGGCGATTGAAGCTGAGCGCCGTGGCTTATCCAATATCAAGAGTGTTCCCCATGCGCTGGAGGCTTATCTGAACAAAAGTTCCAGGAAAGTATTCGAAACTCTCGGTATTTTCAATGAAAAGGAGCTTGAGGCCCGTGTTGAGGTTGAGTATGAGAAATACATCAAGAAAATTCAGATTGAGGCCCGTGTTTTGGGTGACCTGGCAATCAATCATATTGTTCCGACTGCAATTTCCTACCAGACTACCTTGATTGAGAATGTCAAAGGGTTGAAGGAAATCTTCGACGAAGCTGATTTCAATGAACTGGCAGGAGCACGCAAAGACCTGATCAAGGAGATTTCCAGCCATATTTCCAACATCAAGTCAAAAACCAAGGAAATGGTCGATGCCAGAAAAATTGCCAATGTTATTGAGCATGCAAGTGAAAAGGCGCTGGCTTACGAGCAGAATGTCAAACCATATTTCGATGAAATCCGTTACCACATCGATAAACTGGAATTGGTGGTTGACAATGAACTCTGGCCATTGCCAAAATACCGTGAACTTTTATTTACACGATAGATTGTTAATTAGTTAGGTTGCAAAAGGCCCCCGGGATCTCCTGGGGGCCTTTTTCTTAATTGGTGCTGAATGGATTAGCGATGGGTTTTATTTTGCGTCTTTTTAACTCAAAGAAAGTTGAATAATGATCTGAATTGTTCCTGACATCCCTGCTTACCATGATCACTTTGGAATCTTTCCATTCTTTCCATTTGCTGTCCGGAATAATAAACCGTGCTGAACCGGATAATCCTGCTACCTCCTGGATGTAGTTGTTTCTACCTGTTTTTTTATAGGCAACAAGGGCTACAAGATGAGATGCGGTGTCAGTTCTCAGGTCCCAGCTTAATGACCTGTATCTTTTCATCCGTTTCAGAACAGGCCTGACAACGGAAACATTTGTGTTCATTTCCCGTGAATAAACCTGTTGGCTGATAAGCGATGCCATAAATTCCTTTTTAAAGGCATCAGTCTTGCCGGTAGCCCTGGCAGGTTCACTTGAAACATTGGTATTAAATGGTTCGCCCTGCACATTAGTTCGGCGGTTGTCATCGACTGCTGCCATTGTGTTGAGGTGATTATCACGCAGGTTTCTTACCTGGCTCACGGATAATTCTGCGATATTAGAGGCACTGTAGAATGCAAAACCCCTCACTTTTTCGTTTTTTCTTAAAGAATTGATCTGGTCATAGAGTTCGTTGGGTCTGCTCCATCCGTTTTTTTGGGTTGTCGATTTGTACAATGCCTGACCGATGTACAGTGATTTCCCGTAGCTGTTATCACTCCACCATTTCACAAGCGAGTTGAAATCTCCGAAATGGTTTCCTTTCTCCCAGTAAAGCTGGGGAATGACGTAATCTATCCATCCGTTAATCAGCCATTTGCGTACATCTGCATACAGGTCATCATAGGAACTGAGCCCACGCAGTCCGGCAGAACCGGAAGGATCTGCCGATTTGTTTCTCCAAATGCCGAAAGGACTTATCCCAAATTTAATCTGGGGATTGATTTGTTGTATCGTCTCATGCAACAATTCAATAAACTGGTTGATGTTATTTCTCCTCCAGTCTTTTAAGCGCTTGGGATAAAATGCACCCCCATGTTTAGCGAAACTCTTTTCATCTCCAAATCTTTTTCCCTGGACAGGGTATGGATAGAAATAATCGTCCAGTATGATTGCATCCACCGCGTAATTGCTGGCTACCTCTGCAATGACATCGGCCACATGCTCCCTGACTTCAGGATAGCCGGGATCCAGGAACACTTTTTTGTCAAACTCTCTTACATATTGCGGATGTTTTGCAGCAAAACTGTTTGGATCCAGCTGATAATAGCCGGTATTCCGTACTCTGAAAGGGTTAAACCAGGCATGAAGTTCCATTCCGCGGAGGTGGCACATTTCAATGGCCCAGGCAAGCGGATCAAAAAATGGCTGAGGTGCTTTCCCTTGTTTTCCCGTTAAAAAATAGGACCAGGGTTCTGTTTTTGAGCGGTAAAAGGCATCTGAGGCAGCTCTTACCTGGAGGATGACGACGTTGAGGTTGAACAGCTGAAATGATTCAAGGAGTTTTAGAAACTCCTTTTTCTGATCTTCGACCGGCAAACCAGGTTTTGAAGGCCAGTCAATATTGTTGATCGTTGCAACCCAAACACCCCTGAATTCGCTTTTTAACTGTTCAGGTTGCTTGTTTTCAAAAGGTGTCCGGTTGATGGCTGAGATATCCAATGGCTGCCTGCCGGAAGCATTCAGGAACAGCAGCATCAATAAAAAAACTTTACCGGCTTTACAGAATGGATTCATTAACTTGTTTTTACCTGTACCTAAAAGAATGACCAGTCATTTTGTTGATTGGTCATTCAAAAATATCAGAATTGATGGTATGTTAAGGATAATATTTTACAAATGCCTCCATAGCTTCATACTCCGCCATCCCCAGCTGATCGTATAAGCCTGCAGTTGAACGGTTTCGCTCTTCGGCCCTTTGCCAGAATTCACGTTCGTCTTCTCCCATAAACATTGCACCCTCTTTTTGTGATTGGTGCCGGAGTATTGCTTCTCTTTTCCTGGATAATTCAATGGGACTGATAGGAACTGCCATTTCGATTTCATCAGCTTCCCATTCAGCCCAGGCTCCCCGGTACAGCCAAACCCAGCAATCATTCATCCATTCCCTGTTTTTCAGGTGCTCCAGCGCCACGAAAATGGCATCAAGGCAGACCCTGTGAGTTCCATGGGGATCCGATAAATCTCCGGCAGCGAATATCTGGTGTGGTTTTATCGCTTCAGCAAGATCCATAATTATTCTGATATCTGATTCCCCGACAGGGGCTTTGCTTTTAAGTCCGGTTTCATAAAATGGAAGATCCAGGAAATGAATATTTTTATCTGCTAATCCAAAATACCTCAATGCAGACCTTGCCTCCATTCTCCTGATCAGACTCTTAACTTTTCTCAAATCAGGAATATCGATGTCATTGTCTTTTTTGTTCCTGATAAAGTTGAGAATTTTATCCTGCTGTATTTTAGCTGTGGTATTGTCATTATCGTAATAGCCGATATATTCCTGGTGAAAATCAAGAAACCGCAGAACATACTCGTCTGAAACCGCAAAATTCCCAGATACCTGGTAAGCAATATGTACCTCATGACCTTGTTCTATCAGGCGCAGCAAGGTCCCTCCCATTGAAATAACATCATCATCAGGATGAGGGCTGAAGATGATCACCCGTTTTTTCTCCGGGTTGGCTCTTTCAGGCCTGAATGTATCGTCGACATTTGGTTTTCCTCCGGGCCATCCTGTAATAGTATGCTGCAGATCGTTAAAAACCTTGATGTTGATTTTATAGGCAGAACCTACTGTAGCTAAAAGATCACTGAGCCCGTTGTCATTGTAATCCTTCCCGGTAAGTTTCAGAATGGGTTTTCCGGTTATTCCGCAAAGCCACAAAACAGCCTTTCTTATCAGGCGGTCTTCAGTCCAGTCAAGGCTGTCGAGCAACCATGGGGTCTTCATTCTGAGTAACTGCAGTGCGGCTCCCTGGTCAATAATGACCTTGGCATTGGAGTGAAACTGGATATAGGAAGCCGGCACCTCGCTGTTTGGCTCATCTTCCACCATCTTTTTAATCATTTTGGCTTTTGTTTCACCGAAAGCTGACAGAATGATTTTTTTAGCTTCAAGGATGGTTGAAATACCAATGGTTATGGCACTTCTCGGAACATTCATGAAACCCCTGAACTGATTAGCCTCCTCCTGGCGTGTAACCGGATCCAGTGTAATGATGCGGGTTTTGGTGTTCCGTCCCGACCCGGGTTCATTGAAGCCAATATGTCCGCTGCGACCAATCCCGAGGAGCAGCATATCAATTCCACCGGCCAGTTCTATCTTTTTTTCATAGTCACGGCAGTAATCGTGTACTTCATCCATGAGGATCGTCCCGTCCGGGATATGAATGTTAGCAGGCAAAATATCAACAAGGTTAAATAAATTTAACCTCATATAATGGTGGTAACTGTGTATCGAATGAGATGAGAGAGGATAATATTCGTCCAGGTTAAAAGTAATTACATTGTGAAAACTCAGTCCTTCTTCCTTGTGCAGCCTGACAAGTTCAGCGTAAATGCCCAGCTGGGTTGATCCTGTTGCGAGTCCCAGAACACAGGTTCTGTCTTCTTTTTGCCTGCTGAGGATCAGATCAGCGACTTCCCTGGCAACGGCAATTGATGCATCAGAACTTTCCTGGTAAATAAATGTGGGTACCTTTTCGTATTTGGTCAATACATCCCTGTGAGTCAGATTGGTAGGCAAATGATCCAATGAATGGTCAAAGATTGGATTCTGACTTTGCAACTTGTTGTTGAGATTTATCACTTTACTAGCTGTTAATAAGTAGTTTAATAAACCGGAAGACCGGTTTCATGATGAGCTCATGATGTAAATTATACGCCAAAATTAAAAAAAAAAGTAACGGATGAGGTAATATTTCAGGATAATATCCCGACACAACCAGTAACCAGCCTGCAGTGATTAGTAACTTTGCATTCCGTGCAGGATTTTTTGGTCGAATCAGTAATCCCGGTTATTCATTTCTGTACTGGACCAGGAAAATTGTGATCTTGTCCAGTGTGCCCAGTGCTTCATGAATTGAAGCAACAGATTCTATGATCAGTGATAGTTTACCTTTGTTTTCCCTAACTTTACACTTGGCAGGATTGTTCAGAATCCATTTCATCAGTCCGGAGAACTCCTTTGAATAGTAGTATCTTGAAGTTTGATCTGATGGCATATAACAGATCATTTTCTTGTCCTTGATGATTAATTTCTCCATATTCAATGAGATGGATTTCCAACGTAGTCTTACCACGTTAAGCAATTCTCGCGCCGGTTTTGGAATTAGACCAAACCTGTCTGCCAGCGAATCCTCGAAGAGTTTAAGTGCCTCTTCACTTTTCAGGTCATCGAGTTCCCTGTACAGAAGGACGCGCTCCGATATGCTGGAGACATAATCGTCAGGAAATAAAAGTTCCATGTCAGTATCTATGGTACAGTCCCTGATGAAAGAGTTGGGAAGGAATCCGGTTTTCTGGTTTTTGATCTCTTCTTCATCAAAAACTCCCTGAAATTCATCGTTTCTCAACTCTTCCATGGCTTCATTCAAAATCCTCTGATAAGCTTCAAAACCAATGTCTGCTATAAATCCGCTCTGCTCTCCTCCAAGCAAATTTCCAGCTCCCCGGATGTCGAGATCCTGCATGGCAAGGCTGAAACCACTGCCGATATCCGAAAATTCCTCAATTGCCTGCAATCTTCTCCTGGCTTCAGGAGTCAAGGCTTCCAAAGGGGGAGTCAACAAGTAGCAATAGGCTTTTTTATTGGATCGGCCCACTCTGCCTCTTAACTGGTGAAGCTCACTCAATCCGAAATTGTGTGCATTGTTGATGAATATAGTATTGGTATTGGGAATGTCGAGGCCTGATTCGATGATGGTAGTGGCAATCAGCACGTCAAAATCACCGTTGATAAAATCGAACATCACCTTTTCCAGTTTGTCCCCCTCCATCTGACCGTGACCAACGATAGTTCTCACTCCCGGGCAGAGCCTGTGAATTAGTTTTTCAAGTTCATAGATATTGTTGATCCGGTTGTTGATGAAGAATACCTGGCCTCCCCTCGACACTTCATAGGTTATCGCTTCCCGAATGACCTCCTCATCGAAAGAATGGACTTCCGTAGCAATTGGATATCTGTTAGGAGGTGGAGTGCTAATGATTGACAAGTCCCGGGCACCCATGAGCGAAAACTGGAGGGTTCTCGGAATGGGGGTAGCGGTTAGTGTCAAAGTATCCACATTTACCTTCATTTGCTTAAGCTTTTCCTTAACGCTGACACCAAACCTTTGTTCTTCATCAACGATTAATAGTCCAAGGTCTTTAAATTTAACCTCCTTACCAATCAGTTTGTGAGTCCCGATAAGTACGTCGACTTTGCCTGAAGCCAGATTTTCCAGAACTTTTTTGACATCCCCTGAATGACGCAACCTGCTGATGTACTCAACATTGCACGGAAAATCGCGCAGCCGTTCCCTGAAAGTCTTGTAATGCTGTAAGGCTAGAATAGTGGTTGGTACCAGTACTGCAACCTGTTTGCTGTCGGTCACTGCCTTGAAGGCGGCCCTCACTGCTATTTCAGTTTTTCCAAATCCTACATCACCACAAATCAGCCTGTCCATTGGCATAAGCCTTTCCATATCCTCTTTGACTGAAAGGGTAGCCTTGACCTGATCCGGGGTATCTTCATAAATAAAACTTGCCTCCAGTTCCTGCTGAAGATAAGTGTCAGCCATAAAGGCATAACCTTTTTCCATTTTCCTGGCGGCATACAAGGCAATCAGCTCCCGGGCAATATCTTTGACCTTGTTTTTGGTCTTGATTTTCATGTTCTGCCAGGCAGAAGTACCCAATTTATGTATGGAGGGCTCCTGTCCCTCCTTGCCTTTATATTTCGAAATCCTGTGCAGTGAATGAATACTGACTAGCAGTGAGTCGTTATCCCTGTAGGAGAGCCTGACGGCTTCCTGGATGTTGCCGTTCACCTCTGTTCTGACAAGTCCTGCAAATTTTCCTATCCCGTGGTCGGTGTGCACCACATAGTCGCCAACCTGTAGTTTGCTGAGTTCCTTCAGCGTAATTGCCTGGCGGGAAGGCTTTTTTGTGCGAAGCTTATACCTGTGGTATCTTTCAAAAATCTGGTGATCGTTGTAACAACAAACTTTAAGATCATGGTCAATGAAACCATCCTGTAAGGCGAAAGGCAATGAGTCCAGCTTCTGAGGGTCGCCCTTGTCATCAAAAATGGAATGTAGCCTGTCAATTTGCCTTGAACTGGAGGATAAGATAATATTATGATATCCCTTGTGCCTGTTTTCTTTGAGATTGGCTCCCAATAAATCAAAATTCTTGTTGAAGACAGGTTGGGGAGAAGTATGGAATTCTGATTTTCTGTCGTCCCCTTTTTTGTTGGATTTTAATTCAACCAGGGGAAATAGCCTTAAATTTTTTTTGAATGTTTCAGCAGAAAGAAAATTTTCATTGGTGTTATCCCCTTCACTTTCAGCTGCTTTATAGGGTATCAGGTTTAATTCTCCGATGTAGTTGGCCAGGTGATTAAAATCACGTGAGACAAGAAAGGATTCTTTGTCGAGAAATTCAAAAAAAGGTACCCTTTTTTCTTCAGAGAGGCCATCCTGTATATTCGGGATAATGGAAATCCTGGTGTAGGGCACTTTTGAAATCTGATCTTCAATGTCAAAAGACCTTATGGTTTCAACTTCATCCCCAAAAAAATCAATGCGGTAAGGATCTTCGTTTGAATAGGAAAAAATATCAACAATTGAACCCCTTATAGAATATTGGCCCGGTTCAAAAACAAATTCAACTCTCTCGAAACCATATTCATACAGAAGTTCGTTGACAAAGTTGATAGAGAGTTTTTCTCCGGTTTTTACATGAAGTGTATGTTTTTGAAGTCCGCTTTCAGACACAACCATTTCCATAATCGCTTCAGGATAGGTTATGATCATGTATTTCTTTTCCTTGGCCGAGATTTTGTTCAGAACATCAGTTCTGAGAATGATATTTTCATTGTCGATGTTTTCGTGCCATATGTTCCGTTTGAAGGAGGATGGGAAAAATAACAGGTCATCCCCCCTTCCAAGTACGTTCAGGTCGTCATAAAAAAAGGCAGCCTCCTCGCGGTCGTTGAGGATGAAAAGTGCCTGGAAGGGCATCATTTCCCTTAAAACCGAAAATATTACCGTCGCGGAAGATCCGGACAGTCCTGAAACAGCTATATTTTTTCCTCCGGAAGTCACGAGTAACTCCTTCAATCCTGCCAGTGAGGGATGGGAACGATATAAATGCAGAAATTCCGCTAATTCCAATTGGTTTCTCCGGTTGGTAAATAAATGGCAAAAGATTATTCAGTTTCATCTGAACTCCGGCAGATATTATCGTTGCAAAGAATTCTAATTTTCCATGCTGTAATTCTTGCATGGCCGGGTTCCTTTGATCTTGCGAAGTTACTAAGTTTTGTAGATTGCGCCTAGGGTGAAATGCAATGTCATCGTTTTTTGCTATTTTGGGAGAGATAAATTCAGCGTGCCCACACCATGTCAAACCAGTTAATTTCTAATGACATTGTGTTGGTTATAAGTAAGATGAATTATCGATTAATGTACATTATACAAGGATACATGCATTGAAGAAATTGTATGGAATCTGCTCCGCAGCCTTGAGTAAAGTGTCTGCTTTGGGGAATAAACCAGGGATATGGTCAAATCTCACTGGTGCAAAGATTGGAATTGTTTATCAAAGTTATACTTAACAAATGAAGGTATTTAAGTTTGGGGGTGCTTCAGTAAAAGATGCGGCAGGTGTTAAGAATACTGCCTCAATAATATGTTCAGAACCTGATCACCTTATTGTTGTTGTTTCAGCTATGGGTAAAACAACCGATGCCCTTGTTGAGGTAACACGCAATTTTTTTGATGGAAAGGTGGAGGAGTCACTGGCAAGGATTAAGTCACTGAAGGAATATCATGATACAATTGTGGCAGGCCTTTTTGACAACGGTAATGAGCGTTTGGAACTTTCATTGAACCAGGAGTTTGAGGCACTTACCAAAAGAGTATGTATTCCACCATCCTTAAACTATGATTTTGAATACGACCAGATTGTCTCCATTGGGGAGATGGTTTCTACAGAAATACTGTCAGCCTATCTTAACTACCTTGGCAGGGTGACCAAATGGATCGATGCAGGGCATTACATCCGCACCAACGATACGTGGAGGGAAGGGGTTATCGACTGGGAGCTTACCAGGAAGCTTTTGCCCCAGGCATTTCAGTTCCAGGAAAACTCTGTTTGTCTGACGCAGGGATTCATTGGTGCGACGACATTTAATCTTACGACAACCCTTGGCAGGGAAGGTTCGGATTATTCCGCTGCCATCATCGCCAATGTTATGGATGCTGAAAGTGTTACGATATGGAAAGATGTTCCTGGGATTATGAACGCCGACCCTCACAGGTATGAGTCAACAGTCAAACTGGACAAGCTTTCCTACCGCGAAGCGGTTGAAATGACCTATTACGGGGCCAAGGTTATTCACCCCAAAACAATGAAACCATTGGTTGAAAAACTGATACCGTTGTATGTGCGTTCCTTCATCGAACCGGAAAAGGAAGGATCAACCATATGCCAGATTGATCACCCCATGGAATACATCCCGGTTTTCATCAACAAAGAAGATCAGATACTTATAACCATATCCCCGAAGGATTTCTCCTTTATTGCAGAAGAGAGCATCAGTGAGATTTATAAGCTTTTTGCACTCCACCGGATCAAAATGAACATGGTGCAGCAGTCTGCCATGAATTTTTCTGTAGCAATTGACAGTCCGGAGAGGGGATTTGATCTGTTGATTGAAGAATTGAAAAAGAAATTCGTTGTTCATTACAACGAAGACCTGGAATTGTTGACTGTCAGGTACTACAACGATGCTATTATACAAAAAATGACAGCAGACAAAAAGGTATTTGTTGAGCAGAGAACCAGGACAGCGGCCAGATTTTTGTTGCGATAGGGATTATTACTCCTTATATTTGGACCCATGAAGGTCTTTACGGCAATTGCCGCCTTGATTTTGCTTTTTGTCTGATTCAAAGATCCGGCCCGGAATGTACAGGCCAGTTGTTTTACTCATTCTAATTAACGGCTTTAAGGTTCTTCCCGGTTAACGGTTCTGAGTGGATCATGCTTCCTGGTTGCGTGAAAAGGAGAGCCTCTCTCCTTTGTTTTGTTCATAAAAGGTGCCTTTAACACCTGGAGCCGGGTTTTCGTAGACCAGGTTACCATTTACAAAAGTGTGGCTGATAAAATAGTAGAAGGATTCACCTTCGAATGGCGACCAATTGCATTTGGCCTGTATGTTATCTTTGGTTATACTCCACTTTCCAGCGTCAACCAATACAATATCAGCTTTATAGCCTTTTCGGATGTATCCACGTTTTTCAATGCCAAAGAGGTCAGCAGGGGCATGGCACATCTTTTCCACCACCTTCTCCATCGTGAATTTGCCATTCCTGCTCATTTCAAGCATAGCTACCAAGGAATGTTCAACCAAAGGTCCTCCGGAAGGAATTTTCAGATAGGACCTTCCTTTTTCTTCTTCAGTATGAGGCGCATGGTCAGTTGCTATGACATCTATTTTGTTCTCGTTTACCGCTTTTATCAGGCTGGACCTGTCGTGGGCGGTTTTGATAGCAGGATTCCATTTGATACGGGCCCCATATTTCTCATAGTCCGCATCGGAGAACCAAAGATGATGAACACAGACTTCGGAGGTTATTTTTTTACTTTTTACAGGGGCGGATTCAAAAAGGGCAAGTTCAGCCGCAGTTGATACATGCAGGATATGTAAGCGGGTACCAAATTTTTTTGCCAGTTCAACTGCTTTGGAGGAAGAGTTAAAGCATGCGCTAGCATCCCTGATTTTAGGATGTTCGCCAATGGGGATTTCCTCTCCATATTTTTCAATGGCAGCAGCCAGGTTTGCCTGTACAATATTTTCATCTTCACAATGCACTGCTATCAGCATTTTCGATTTCTGAAAAATGGAAGAAAGCGTTGTTGGATTGTCTACCAGCATATTGCCCGTTGAAGATCCCATAAAAACCTTTATGCCGCAAACTTTTGACGGATCCGTTTTAAGCAGTTCATCAAGGTTGTCGTTTGTTGCACCAATGTAAAATGAGTAGTTGGCGAGAGAGACTTCAGAAGCACGCTGATATTTCTTTTCCAGCAGATCCTGCGTGGTTGCCTGTGGCACAGTGTTGGGCATTTCCATGAAGGAGGTAATACCTCCGGAAATGGCAGCTTTAGATTCCGAGTAAATATCTCCTTTGTGGGTAAGACCGGGTTCACGAAAATGGACCTGGTCATCAATTACTCCGGGGAAAAGAAATTTCCCGGAAGCGTCAATTACTTCGGCATTTGCCAAAACGGATTCAGGTACTGCCTCCCTGAAGATTTTTTCAATGATTCCGTTCCGGATCAGCAGACTCGTATCACGCAAGATTTTTCCTTCATTTACAACTTTGGCATCCTTGATAATAATGTCCTTCATTTGAAAGTAATTTAGCTGCCTGATTACCCAGGGAGAATATCCTGAAAGATATACATTTGATAAATAGGTTCTTTAATTGAGTACAAATCTGTTATGCGAAAATTTGCTACTGCAGGTTTCATGCCGGAAAACAAAATTGGGAACTTTGTGAAACTTTTAATATTGGTATGGTTTTAAATATTTTGACAACCAGATACTTATGAGTTTTTTTGAATTGTTTTCACAGAATTATTGGTAAATTTTTTTTTCAACTATTTAGCCGGACTGGAAAAATAGCTGGCAATTTTCATTTTTATGACCCCTTTAAATGCTTCTCCGAAGATGCTGCCGCTCATTTTGGAGGCGCCTTCCTTGCGGTCTGTAAAAACGATGGGAACCTCCACAATCTTAAAACCGAGTCTCCAGGTTTTAAATTTCATCTCTATCTGGAAGCCGTAACCTTTCATTTTGATCCGGTCGAGATCAAGTTTATTAAGTACTGTATCCCTGTAACATTTAAAACCTGCAGTTGTGTCCATGATCTTCATGCCAGTAACCATCCTGACGTATTTAGAAGCAAAGTAGGACATCAGTACCCTTTTCAGAGGCCAGTTGATAACATTGATTCCTGAAATATACCGGGATCCTATGGCCAGGTCTGCCCCCTCTTCAGCACATGCTTTGAATAGATTGATCAGATCTTCGGGATTGTGAGAAAAATCTGCGTCCATTTCAAATATGAACCTGTACTTGTTTTCCAGTGACCATTTGAACCCTGCAAGATAGGCTGTTCCCAACCCAAGTTTACCATTGCGTTCGATCATGAAAAGTTGATCCGGAAACTCTTCCATCAGTTTTTTTACAATACCTGCAGTACCATCCGGAGAATTATCATCCACAATAAGTATGTGGAATCGTCTTGGAAGGCTGAATACCTTGCGGATCATCCGTTCAATATTCTCCTTTTCGTTGTAGGTTGGGATGATAATAATGCTTTCGGACATGCTTCTTTTATTAAAATAATGTGGTAAAAATAATACAATTGTGGTATTACTCATTTAAAATAGTGTGCCCTGTTTATTTTTTTTATTTTATTTTATTGCTTTAACGCAGCAGATTCTCAAAACGATAGGCGTCTGTCTTTGCTTTTCATTCAAGAATTTTTTGGATACCGGTTGTTTAGGATAAAAAAAGGGATTACATTTGCACTCCCTTTCGGAGAAGAAAAGGCTTATGTCTTTAGAATAGAAGAGAGGGAAAATGAAGGATCAACAGTTCATTG
>CAZDLO010000031.1:0-35429 GCA_964506325.1 uncultured Tangfeifania sp. | reverse complement strand
TGGATTGTAAATTATATCAACACAATATAAGACACCAGGAAGGAGAGATAAGACATAAGACATGAGAGATAAGAGCAAGAAGACTAACATTTCTGCTAATCTTATGTCTTATGTCTCTTTATATTCGTTTTTCTCTCTTAAAGAAGTGGCTGAATAATTTTGGCCCAGGCCTTGTATCCCTCTCCCACAAGGTGCAATCCGTCGTTCGTATACATAGGATTGAGAAGGTCGTCATTCGGATTCCTGAGCTCATTGAATAAATCCACATACACCGCACCAAGTTTGGGACAGATATTTTTCAGCCTCCCGTTAAGCTCTTTTACCTGGGGAGTCCTGCATGTATGGTTACTGAATGATTTAAAGGTATTGTTAACCGGCAGTATGCTCTGAACATATACTTTTGTTTTAGGGGACTGGGTATTTATCCTGGATACAATTTTGCAAATATTGACATATAAAGTATCAGGAGATATGTTTTTTGACAGGTCATTGATACCAATCAGGAGGAAAATCTTTGCAGGTTGCAGCCTGGTTACCTGCTGCAACCTGAAGAGCACACCCTCACTGGTATCCCCGCTGATCCCCCTGTTTTTAGCCTTTGGATTCTGCAGCAATTCGCTCCATTCAGAACCATCGGTAATGCTGTTACCCAGAAATACAATCTCATTTTTTGTATCCGGCAGAATTTCGAAAAGGGACTTTCTCTGGTCATAGTACGTTCCGAATTTTGATGCCTGACCCATGGCTCCGTAAGCAATCAAGATAAGAAGAATGAATAGTAAGTTTCTCATGACACCCAAAATTAAATGACGAACTGGTTTAAAATTAATTAAAAGGCTGAAACCTCTGAATGAAAATATTCAAGCGCTTCAGCCTTTCTGTATTGATTGAAAATATTCAGTCCTCTACCTTATCCGCATACTTTGGATTTAATACGGTGAGCTGCAGAATTATGGCCAGAACCACCGGAATAGCCAGCAATGCCACATCATGGCCCAGGCTGCCGGCATCTGTTGATTTCCCCAAAAAGACGGTGATTACTGCTCCGCAGGAGATTCCCGCCATGTTCATAAGTCCATAGGCCGCCGCACGATGCCGGGAAGAAACAAACTGGCAAAGAATCGGCATGCTGTTGGCATCAAAGGCTCCGAATCCGAGTCCGAAAAGTATGGCACCCCCCATTACACTGAAATAACCGGTTCCATATCCAAGAAACAACAATGCAGGTACCATCATGGTCAGGCCAACCACCCCGGTATAGATGCGCCCCTTGATGTTCTTCTTCATCCAGCGGTCGGCAAGAAATCCTCCAAGTATAACACTTATCAGGGATGAACCTGCTATAGTTACTGTGGCCAGCGGACCCGCGATGGACATATGAATATTGAGGGTCTGTGAAAAGAGGGTGGGCATCCAGTTTTTGACAGCCCATCCCGGGAAACTGGGAGCTGCAAAATAAAACATGATTACCCAGAAACTCATCGTTCCAAACAACAACCCCAGGCTGTTTTTAACCGACTTAAAACCCTGAGAGAAGCTTGGTTTTTTGATGTCCGATTCTTTGACACGGTGATCTTTCAGTAAAAAGGCAAGCACCAGGCTGTAGACAATCCCAATAAGTCCGAAAAGATGGAAAGCCTGCTGCCATGAGTATTCGTTGGCAACTGTTGCTCCAAATCCACCAAGTGCCTGTCCAAGGTATAAACCCGACAGGTGTATCCCAACTGCAAGTGACCTTGTGGTACCCCGGTGATAATCTGCAATCAGGGACAAACCTGCAGGAATATAGAGGGCTTCACTAACACCCATCAGGGCCCTGAGGGCGTACAGCTGATTGAAAGTGGTGGAATAACCCATGGCCAGGGTAACTGCCGACCAGACGGCAAGACTCCCAACAATGAGCCATTTGCGGTTGACACGGTCTGCTATTAGTCCGGCCATCGGACTCATCAAGGCATAAATCCACAAAAAAACCGCCATTAACCGGCCAAAATTCTCAGCTTTCTCCAGTTCATGAATATCCCCCATCATCGCTACTTTCATGGTTGAAAGCATCTGGCGATCCATATAATTCAGCAAGGCAACCATCCAAAGCAGGGCAACAACGACCCACGGATAAATTTTCTGGTACTGTTCTTTTGTCATCGTAGTAGTAGTATAATTTAGTTTGAAATGCTTTCCCCTGTGAAATCGTTCTGAAGCTCAAATATACAAGCTTTTCAGAATCCTTTAAACTTCCCTCTTTTCAATCCTTTCCAGTGATTTCCATACCTGGAAAAGACCACGGGGAACATGGAAACAGCCTTTCCATTTACCCCCCTTCAATGGAAGAAGTACTTCTCCCCTGCGGTTCAGGTATCCAAACCATTCACCCTTGCCGGGATCCGGGAAGTGCGACCAGGTATAGTCGTGCACTCTTTCGAACCACTCAAAACACGCCTTGTCTCCGGTAAGTTCATAACCTTTGATCAGGCTGATAAGCGTTTCTACATGGACCCACCAGAGTTTCTGATCCCACTCCAGTTGTTGCGGCGGGTAACCTTTGCAATCAAGAAAATAGAAAATTCCACCGTACTGATTGTCCCAACCGTACTGCAAAGTACGCAAAATTATTTTCACTGCCTTTTGTGCCAATTCAGGTCGTTTCAGCCTGACAGACAGGTCCATAACAAACCACATTGCCTCGATGGCATGACCCGGATTGAGCAGACGTCCTTCAAAAGAATCAGAAAATCTCCCATCCGGACCAACATTTTCGAGGATAAGTCCCAACTCCTCATTGTAGAAAACCTCCATCACTTCCCTGATACAATTCTCAATGGTCTTCTCAACCAGCTCTTCAGGCAGAAGATGCTCAATCTCAAGGGAGAGGTTGCAAAGTATCATTGGCAGGGAAAATCCCTTAAGGGGCCGGGTACCAGCTACTGTCTTGCTGTATTTCCCCTTTGGATCCGCACTTCTTCTCAGGATGTTTTCAAATGTTGCTTTGGCAACACTGGCGTACAGTTCCTCTCCGGTTGCAATGGATAACTGTCCAAATGCCATTGTGGCAAAACAATCGGAAAAAATGTTGCAGGCTTCCACCAGGGGTTTACCTTCACGGTTGAGGGAAAAATACCAGTCGCCGTCAGGGTTCCTGCCATGTTCCAACATGAACCGGGCTCCGTGCAGGGCGAGTTCCAACCATTCAGAACGCTTCTCAACCTTGTTGTAAAGGGTGGCAAACATCCACACTTCACGGCCCTGCAACCACATGAATTTATCTGTATCGAAGACTTTGCCGTCCCTGTCAAGACAGGTTACAAAGCCTCCTTTTTCCTTGTCCACTGAATTTGTCATCCAAAATGGGATAACATTTTCAAAAAGCTCGTTCCTGTATTGTTCCGCTAGTTTTCCGAGGTCTCTTTCCATAAGCATTATTTGTATACAATTATTTAAAAACAATGTCAAGGTAGAGATATTTATTCAATCTTAAATTCAAATATCTCACCAGGGACTAATTACTAATTTCCTGACAATTGTGGCCGGTTGATCCTTTACCTCGCATCAGTCATGATAACCCTTTCAGATCTGACACCAGGACGGATTTCGCCGGAGGGAATAACAATTTTCCCTTTCCAGGTAAAGGCAACTGTTGTTACGGGCGGTTCAAAGGGCAGCTTGCCAATCTCTGACCATTTTCCCGTGGTTATATTGTATGAAAGAACCTGGTTGGAAAAACCGGGGTGATGGGCCAGAAAAGCCTCTTTAATTTGCAGCAGGCTATCTTTCCTGGCAGCGTTGGTTGCTGCCTCGATCTGCAGGTTCAGCCGTTCTGTCTGGTTGAAAAGCACACCCTTGTCTCCCCCGAACAACAAGATACAATCATTTCCCTCAGCGAGCCCGGTGCCAGCAGAAAGACCAGCCACCTGGCCATCGATCACGATGTCGGAAACTTTCGTCCATCGCCCTTCAGTCGCTGAATACCTGAAAACGGAGCTTAAAAAGCTGGTCAGCTCACCGGACTTGTTCCTCCCACCTATGACAAATATAGCTCTCCCGTTGCCTGAATTCTGACTTGCAACTACCGCATGGGAAAGTTTGACAGGTAGAGCGGGAAGTACTTCCCAACCTGACTCCGGATGCGAAAGTGACAAACTGTAAAAAGCATTGGTTGCTCCATTTTTGTTGAGCCCCCCTGCAACAAAGATCTGGTCGCCAAGCAGCGTTGCCCCAGGGGAGGATACTACTTCCGGCAAGTCTGGCAATGGCACAATTCTGATGTTTCCATCCGAAAATGAGTAATGAGTGACGTTGTTAACCGGTCCATTATCATTCTCTCCCCCTATGCTCAAAAAGCCGTTGCCGGTGGTAACGCAGGCTGAATAGGCAATTGGAAAAGACAATTTCGTCTTGGATACTTCCCATGAAAGTGAGCCATCAGCATGATCTTTCAAGAGGTAAATTTCATCGTGATAGGTTTTAGAACCTCCTCTCCAGGGCATTCCGCTTTCAAAATTGGCACCACCGGCAACCAGTAAATAATTCCCGTCGGCTCCGGATAACGGTCCGGCGAGGCCATATTGCAATACCATTCCGCTTCGGGGCGGGATGGGTGGAGAACTTTTCCAGTCCATTACTGTTTTCTGAATTATGCCGGATGCTGTCAGCAGAAATAATCCCGCGGGCCACATCCGGCAGATTGGCTTATAATTTTGAGAAGAGCGGCTCCATCTGAAGCCCATTGACATCTTCCGAAAAATCTCCATAATTTTCAACCCATGAATTATTCACCGGCGACCTGAATGTACCGCAATCGAACCCGATGTATTTCATGTATGCCTTTCCTGTGGCGATTCCTCCATATTTCCCAAGCAATCTGATCATATCTATTGATCTTTGCTGAAGCTGCCTGGCAGCTACAAAATCCCCCTTGTCGTAGGCATCAATGAGCTTCAGGTAGAGCGGTGCGGCGTAGTTGAACGTACTTCCCACGGCACTCCTTGTGCCCAGTACCAATGCCGACAACATATTTTCATCCCTGCCCCACATCATCTCAAACTTCCCATCCATATAATGGGTACAACTGAGGAAATCCATAAAATCTTCGTGAGTGAATTTTATGCCTGCCAGGTTAGGAATAAAGGGAGCCGCCTCCTTCAAAAAATCAATCATGGGAACGTAGCAGCCGGAAAGAACAGGGATATGGTAAAAATAGACCGGCAGTTCAGGCACCTGTTCTGCCACCTTTGAAACAAACTCTGCCAGCTGAACTGCCCCTGCAGGCTTGAAATAGAAGGGAGCAAGCAGAGCGATACCGTCGATTCCGTGCTCCCGGGAATGAATGGCACTTTCAATGCATTCAGTGTAGGAGGTACCTCCGACCAGGCTGATTACTTTCACGCTCCTTTTCTCTTTGGAGCATTTAGTCCAGCCTTCCACCACCCTCATTTTTTCCTTCTGGGACAAGGAGGCACCTTCTCCTGTAGATCCGTTAATAAAAGCACCGACAATACCGTTTTTCTCCAGAAAGTCGTAATAACTTCCAATACGTTCAAAAATAACTTCGCCAGATGCATTCATCGGAGCATAGGGAGCGGCTATAAGACCTTCAAATTTTTTCAATGTGTTGTGTTTTATTCTTAAAATGTCAAACAGGAACTAAATTCTTCCAAGAAAACATTATATCATTATGTTATTAACAGGTAATCCGTGATAAAATTTTAACGAAACAATCGTTTCTATTTTACTGTCAATTATTGCAAACCACCTCAATAAGTCGGGTAAGACTCCCCGCGTTCAGTGATTTAAAGCATCTATATACTGATATACTAATCATTTGATTAGTATATCAGTGATTTTAATTTTTTGAAAATAAAGTTCTTTGGTACCCTCATACAGTATTCCCAGGGTGTTGTCATCAATCATTGTCAGGCAGGAGTATCCATATGAATCATCGCTGTTGAGTTCGGCCTGATACTGAGCAGGCCAGGTGACACCCTCGTCGAGGCTTGCTTTGATGGTCATATGAGCACGGTTGTTTTTATCATTCGGATTTGAAAAGAAGAGAACATCCTTCATGGTTCCATTAACCATCACCCTTGCGGAAATAAGGCTAGCCATACAATTTGATTCCTGTAAAGCAGAATTGGAAGATGAATGCACTACCCAGGTCTGCCCCAGG
The DNA here is from genome assembly GCA_964506325.1 of uncultured Tangfeifania sp. Taxonomy (GTDB): domain Bacteria; phylum Bacteroidota; class Bacteroidia; order Bacteroidales; family Prolixibacteraceae; genus CAINVV01. The sequence continues at coordinate 29,266 of CAZDLO010000031.1, read as the reverse complement.
TCCTTTGTTATATATACAGCCCTGCCGTTATTGTCTCCTTTTTCCGTAACGTTGCGGTCATCCCTCATGTTGAGCATCAGGGAGCCGTCTGCCAATTCAACTACCTGGGATTCTGTGGTATTTGATTTCGCGCCTGTACCTACATTCCAGGTCTTTCCGTGATCCTTGCTGTATAAAATGGTTGAGTAAGGAACCTTTTGCTCATCCCTGAATATGGCAGGAAAGACGAGTGTTCCGTCTTTCAAGGTAATTCCCATTCCGGGACTCTGGAAAAAAAGATTCCACTCCGGCTTTTTGCATTGTTCTGTGATATTGATTGGCTGGGACCATGTAACACCGTCATCTTCACTTTTTACCAAAATGAACTGACCCGTTTCGCCGGGTTTTAGGCCTGGCTTGGAACCGTTCCATGCAGTCTGGCCGGGAATGCCGCTAACCCACAGCCCAGCCACCCAAATGGTATTAGTTGCCTGGTCGACAAGTATGGTCGGATCCCCTACTCCGTTCTGGCTCTGAGGCAGGCCATTGAAAGTACCCATATCAATGATTTTTTTCATGGGCTCCCAGTTCTGACCTTTGTCTGTGCTCCTGCTCATCCCGACATCGATATCACCCTGGAGATCGTCACTAGCCAGGTAGCGGTTGTCATAAACCGCGATCAATGTTCCTTTATTAGTGGTTGCAAGTCCGGGAATCCTGTATGTATTTACCTGATCCTGTCCGGCACCACGCAGGACCAAAGTGGGACGGTAGGCAAAAGCACTGACCGGCATTGTTGTCATGGTACTTTTGTTGCTGAAGGTGACATCAATTTTTGCAATTTCAATCTTATCGGACAGGATTGCACCGGCTTTTGGGGTAAAAATGAGTGAGAAAAAATTGGCTCCTTCTGTCATCAGGCTACTACCTGAAATTTCTACAGTTCCGGCAATTATTCCTGTTGTTCCGAGAAGTGGATTCTTCCGGTCCTTTCCTTTCACGGAGATTGAACCAAGGGATTCAGGTTGGCTGTCCAAAGTAAAGTGAATTTTTACCTTTGTAAGGCATACGCTATCCATTCCGGAGACAGTGTAATGGATTTTTAATTCATACAGTGCATTCTCAGCTTTACCAATTAACATAGGAACTCTTGCTGCCACCAACTCTATTCCTGTTACTTTAGATTTTCTTGCATCAAGCGTATTGCTTTTTGAAATCAATACTGATACCACCACTAACAATATCACCATCAAAACTATTCTCATATATAAATTCTTAAGGAAAAAATTAACAAATTAGTATTTCTACCAGATTAGAATCCTAGACCATTCCAATATCAACTAAATCATTCTGTCTAATGCAATTAAAAAAAGATAATTTTGCCGGCTTTTAATTATGCCTATTCCAGTGGTCTGATCAACCGGACTCCTTCCAGCAAACATTTCCTCTCACACAGGGAACTTGTGGAAGTATTGAAGGAGGGGGATGCCGAAAAATTCGGGTTTGCCATGCGTGCCCACCTTGAGAATCACTACTGCAGAATATTCGGCATGGACTCTGAGTAATTCTTATGAGTAATTAAGTACATCTTTCAATTCATAACTCATAATTCATCACTCATAATTCATAACTCATAATTCATAACTCATAACTTTTTTTCCTTCCCTTCCATGGTGCTCAGGTGCAGATCCAGAGCCTTCACCGAGATCTGAATTTCAAGGATTGACAATCCAAGCGATACAATGAGAAGCAAAAGTGCAACCCCGAAAACCCAGAATGCTTCATCCGGGTAACCGGTATATATCAGGAACATGGTGCATACACATAGGAAGAGACTGGTGACGCCAAAAATCTGCATGTTTTTCGTCAGGTACAGCCTCCGGCGTAAATTGGCAATCTGCCCCAGCAAAATTTCATCCTTGTTTACAAGAAATTTTGCATGAAGATCCCTAATTAAGGCTGCATAACCTAAAAACCTGTTGGTATAGGCCAGCAGGATCAGGGAGATCGCCGAAAATAACAATGCAGGAGTTGTAAGCGTAAACTCATTCATGGGCAATATAAAAAAAAAATATGAAATATAAGTTATGAGTTATTAATGCAACAGTCATAACTCATAACTTATATTACACAATTCATAATTCATTTCAGAAGTTCAGCCATCTTCTCCCTCAGCTTTTCCTCCCTTAAATTTTTGGCAATTATCTTGCCGGTCTTGTCCAGAAGCAGGTTGGCAGGTATGGAGTTTATCCCGTACAATTTTGCTGCAGCATTGCCCCAGCCCTTAAGATCAGAGACCTGAGTCCAGGTGAGCTGATCATCAGAAACCGCCTTCAGCCATTTAGCTCTGTCGCTGTCACAGGAGACGCCCATAACATGGAATCCTTTGGCATTGTAGTCTTTCCAGACGGCAACCACATTCGGGTTTTCGCCCCTGCATGGACCACACCAGGATGCCCAGAAATCGATCAGTGTATATTCGTGCTTTGAGTAAATCTCTGAAAGCTTTAATGCATTTCCGGTTGAATCATTCTGAGAAAAATCAGGAGCAATTTGTCCGATGGCAACAGTCTGAAGAATCTTAACCCGGTCGGCCAGGGATACAGCACTCTTGCTTTTCATTACCTCAGCAGAGAATTTCTGAAGGTAGCCTTGAATTTCTTCCCCCTCCATACCATACTGGATGCGTTGCAGGATAACTGGTGCGACAAATGAATTCGGATTTCCTGTAATGAAATTCTTGTTCATTTCTGTCTGGGTGCTGTCCAGCGTGTTGATCTGCTTTTCAATAAGCGCCAGCTCTGCAGTATTAGACTGCTTTTTAGCTTCCCCGTATTTCTGATAAAGGTCCTTCATTTTATTGCTCAACTCAGTGCCCTGGCTTTCAAGCGCTTTCATCTCATCCTGTGAAGGCGAACCTGTTACTGTGAGATGCCTCAGGTCATCAGCTTTGCCACTTACCTGAATTTCCTTGTTTTCAACAAACAGGGCGGCATTCTTGCGCTCTCCCAAAGAAAGGATATATTGGTCAGGAACTTCAACCACCCCCTTCAAAATAAACTTCCCACCGACGCTTTTGGCTGAGTCAACGGTATTGGCATCCCCTCCGACATACTGCTTCAGGTAAACTGTTCCGTCAGGCAATCCTTCAATGTTTCCGTTGATGGTGAATTTGGGCGACTGGCTGCAGGCTACTGCCATCGCTGCAATTAAAACAAAATAAAAGAGATTTTTCATTCGAAATTTTCATTAGTAATTTATATTCTGATCTTATTTCTTATCTATCAGGCCTTATACATCACAGATCAGGATGCATTTTTTCAAAGATGCCAGCTTATCCGGGTTGGCAGGCACAAATTCCTGTCCGACAAAACCTTTGTAGCCGGTATCAACAATAGCTTTCATGATAGTTGTGTAGTTCAGCTCCTGGGTTTCATCCAGCTCATGCCTTCCGGGTACACCACCGGTATGAATATGCCCAATATATTTGTTGAATTTTCGGATTGTATCAATGACGTTCCCCTCCATGATCTGCATGTGGTAGATGTCGTACAGCAATTTAAAACGCTCGGAACCAACCATTTCACAAAGCGCAGACCCCCATGAAGTCTTGTCGCACATATAATCCCTGTGACCATAACTGTTGAGCAGCTCCATGATGATGGTAACCCCATATTTTTCTGCCAGGGGTGTAATCCTGCGCAATCCTTTGGCACAATTAATCATTCCGACCTGGTCGTTCATCCCTTCCCGGTTTCCGGAAAAACAAATCAGGTTTGGAACACCGGCCGCGGCAGCTTTGGGTATCATGGCCTCAAAGTCGGCTACCAGCTTATCATGATTCTCCATCCTGTTAAAACCTTTGGGAATTCCCCAGTCGGTAGCGTATCCGACGGCACATTTCAGACCATGGCCTTTAACTATTGCCCAATCCTTTTCATTTAGCAACTCAATAGACTCTATGCCAATCTCTTTGCATGCCTTTGCAAAATCATCGAGCGGAATATCGTTGTAGCACCATTGGCTGACTGAATGGTGAATATTACCCTTCAATCCGGCTTCAGGCATTTCAGCTGCCCGGCTTTCCCCGAAGGAGAAAGCTGTTGCCGTGAGTGCAGCCGAAGCAGCTGCTTTCCCTATCATATTTCTTCTGTTCATGATTTATATTTTCTAAATGAATCGTACGAATTTAAATAATTTTTAAATGTAAATTTATCTCCCGAATCACTACAAATTACTTTAAGAAAATAACATAGTGATAAATACAGGAATAAATTGACATCCCCTGTATTTCGGCTTTCTACTTTTCGTACTTTGCAGGAAATAACTACTACTCAAATCACAATTTAACAAAATGAACAAGCTAAAACTATTTTTGAATACCCTGCTTTTATTGGGTATTCCCTTTATTATTTCAGCAAATCCTACTGATTTTTCCAAAACAAGGATTTTTTGTCAAAACCCTAAAAACATTCAGCTGAATAAAGCTGTCTCCGTACTGAGGGAGGAGTTGCAGCTGCATACCGGTCTGCTGCCGGCAATGGCCTCCAAACCTGTCACAAAAGATGCCCCGGTTATTATTGTCTGCCTGGAAAAAGACCTGGAGCAATTGCCGGCTGGACTGAGCCAGGCCCTTAATTCACTGGCACCTGCTGGGAAAGACGGATACAGTATCGCTCTTGCAAATCCAAACTCTCTGGTTATTGCAGGGCACGATGAAAGAGGTGCGCTTTATGGTGTAGGATATGTGCTGAGGAAAATGGAGCTAAGCGATCAAAAAATCCTGGTACCCGCAACATTCTCCATATCCTCAACACCGGCCTACCCTATACGCGGTCACCAATTGGGTTACAGACCAAAAACCAATGCCTATGACGCATGGTCGGTTGCTCAATTCGACCGGTACATCCGCGACCTGGCCCTGTTCGGTGCCAACAGCATTGAAATCATGCCTCCGCGCACGGATGATGATGCCACCAGTATTCACATGAAACTGCCGGCCATCCAAATGATTGTGGAGCAGGCCAGGATCTGCAAGTCATACGGACTCGATGTCTGGATGTGGTACCCGAACATGAACAGCAACTACGAATCAGCTGATTCCGTGAGGTCAGAACTTGCAGAAAGGGAAAAAATTTTCCAGCTGCTCCCAAAACTTGATGCCCTTTTCGTCCCTGGAGGAGATCCCGGCGACCTGGAACCAGACCCGCTGTTCAACTGGCTGGAGAAGGAGGCCGTTGTGCTGAAAAAATACCATCCGAACGCAAAAATATGGATTTCCCCCCAGGCCTTTAAGCCAAGTACAGTATGGTATTCCAATTTCTTCAAACACATCAACCGGAAACCCGAGTGGCTGGGTGGAGTGGTTTATGGTCCATGGATTAAAATGCCTCTTCCTGATGTACGCAAGGCAACTGACCCTTCCATCCCGATTCGTCTTTACCCCGATATTACACACAGCTACAGCTGCCAGTTCCCTGTTCCCCAATGGGACCTGGCATTTGCGATGACACTGGGACGCGAATGTATCAACCCGCGTCCATATGACGAGAAACTGATCCATAACCTTTATGCATCCCTGGCCCAGGGGAGCATCAGTTATTCGGAAGGAACCAACGACGATGTGAACAAATTTGTCTGGTCGGGCCAGGACTGGGACCCTTCAACTCCAGTCATTGAGACACTGCGCGATTATGCCCGCTATTTTGTCGGACCGCAATATACGGAGAGCCTTGCCCGTGGACTGATATCCCTGGAGCAGAACTTCCGCGGACCACTGATCTCCAACGAACAGGTGGAAAGCACATTGCAGCAATGGCAGTCCATGGAAAATTCGGCAACGGCCACCGTACTGGCCAACCCCAGGTTCCAGGGCGGACTGATCCGGGCCTGTTTCGATGCCTATACACAAAGGCGGCTGCTTTATGAAAAAGATCTTGAAATGCAGGCAAAATCCATCCTGGAGATGGCCAAACAGGAAGGTTCCTTAAAATCGATTGGCAATGCCAGGAATACTCTGTTCAATGCAAAGGAAAAGCCTGTATCACAACGACTTAGAAAAAAATGTTTTGACCTGGCAGATTCACTCTACCGAAGCTTCGGAGCCCAGCTTACCATTGGCAGGCACCATGCCATGAGTGGCCGGGGCAACTTTATTGACAACATTGATATTCCGCTGAACGATGCATTATGGCTGCTTGATCAGCTCAACCGGATTGAGAAGTTTCCTACGGAGGAACAGCGCCTGGCAGAAATAGACAAAATGCTTCACCGGACAGACCCGGGGCCTGGCGGATATTATGACAAACTCGGCAGCCCTTCATCCTGGCTGAGGGTCAAATCCCAAAAAACCTGGGAGGAAGATCCGGGAGGCCTGGAATCTCCGCGTGTCAGCTTTGGGGTAGGCCTCAGTGGAGTTGAATGGGTAGATGAGATCGTTGCCAAAGGATTCAAGGGGCAAACAACACCTCTTGCCTGGATGGAACAGATCAACACGCTGTATTTCACCCCCCTGGTGATGGAATACACCGACCTTGACCCCTCCGGAAAGTACAGCATCCGCATTGCCTATACCGGGAGGTTTCGTTCTAAAATCAAGCTGGAAGCCAATGGGATTTTGGTCCACGATTTTATCCGGATGGGCACCCAGCCAATATTCGAGTTCCCGCTACCGGCAGAAGTGACCAGGTCGGGCAAGGCAATATTCACGTGGAACTGTGCCCAGAATGACAAGGGGGAAGGAGAAAGAGGCTCCCAGGTTGCCGAAGTCTGGCTGATACGTACGGATAAATAAATGCAGGGAAGAAAATAGGAGAGGATGAGGAGAAGAAGAATGAATTCTGATCCTTCCCGCTTATTATGAATTATGAACAATTCTGATCAAAACAATATTCAAAACTCTAAACCTGAATTACTATGAATAAACTATTTCTGTGTTTTTCATTGTTATTTTTCATTTCCGTCGCCGTATCCGGGGCAGCAACCCTCGTTCCTCAAAAAATTGAGGAAGGGAAATTTGTCAAATCATGGCTTCTGCTGGGTCCTGTTCCGTTACAGCTGCAAACTGATCAGGCAAAATCATGGGACCATCTTCCCGGATTTTCCACCGACTACCTCAAAAAATCGGGTGGTGAAACAAACCCGGTAATAAAAGCTGGGGATGTCGTAAAAGCAGGAAAAAAAAATATTGCCTGGAGATATTATGAATCGCCCGATTCAGTGATAAATCTTGTTTCTGCCATATCCAGGTCTTTCCCGGCATTTGCCTATGCCTACACCGAAGTGGAAGCTTTAGAGGATGGTGTCCAGCTGATTGGCCTGGGGACGAATGATGGTGCCGCTTTATTTGTCAACGGCACAAAGGTATTTGATTACCCGGCCATGAGGGGTATAAAGGTAGATGGCGACCTGATTCCTGCTCTCCTGAAAAAAGGGAAGAACACCATCCTGCTAAAAGTTGAACAGCATGGCAACAATTGGGGCTTCTGTATGAGGTTTCATAAATTTGCCGCCAAGGATGCCCTTGAACGGGGAGATCTTTTCAAGGTATGGGCAGATGAGGCTGGAGTCGCCAGCGTAGGCTCCTCCTACGTACCCGAGGTATTGAGCAGCCTCATTCAGCAGCTCGACATTGCTATCAGCGACCTAAGCGGAAAGGAAGTGCTGAAGGAAGAACGTAAGTCCTCTTTTTGTTCCCCGCTAAGGCTGCCGGCTGAAAATTACAAACCTTACGCAGCCAACCTCACAGTTTTGTTTAAATCAGGTATCAAACTGCAAAAGCGGCTTGAGTTCACAGCTGGGAAACGTATTGAATACGTCCTTTTCAAAGGAGGAAAATCCGATTACAGAATTTCCCTTTCCACCAATGCCTCTGAGTCAGAGAAATGGGCTGCCAAAGAGTTACAGCACTGGTTGAAGGAGATGGGCGGGGCAGAGCTCCCGATTGCTGCTTTCGATCAAAATTACAAGGGAGCACAGGTTGTCGTAGGTGAAACATCCAACACTGCAACTGTTAAAAAGGATGCCACAGGAGAAGAATCCTTTCATTATTTCAATGTGGGAAGGGATATTTTTATTACCGGAGGAAAACAACGAGGTACCATGTACGGAGTATTTGAATTCCTGGAAAGGGAGTTGGGCTGCAGATGGTATACTCCTGTGGTACAGGTCATTCCCAAACGCGAGGAGGTAAAATTTGTCTGGATCGATCACTCAGAAAAACCGGGTGTCAGGGTACGAAATGATTTTTATTACGAGGCTTTTGAACCTATGTGGGCAACCCGGAACAAGATGAACGGTGCAATGGGTTACCGTGATCAACCCGGTGGCATTGAAAGTTACTGGGCGGTTCATACCTTCTTCCCCCTGGTACCCCCGGATGAATTCTTCAAAAAACACCCTGAATACTTCAGCCTTATCGAGGGAAAGAGAACTTTCGACAGGGCCCAGCTTTGTCTTACCAACCCTGATGTCCTGAAGATTATCACCGAACGGATTAAAAAACGGATGGCAGAGAGTCCGGAATACCTGATCTATGATGTTTCGCAGAACGATTGGTACAACCCATGCCAGTGTGACAAATGCCAGGCGATTGTAAAGGAAAAAGGAGGGGAATCCGGATTGATCATCTGGTTCGTCAACCAGGTGGCTGAGGCGGTCGAAAAAGAGTTCCCTGATAAATTCATAGGAACCCTTGCCTACCAGTATACCCGCACCCCGCCCAAAGATATCAAACCCAGGCACAATGTTGTGGTTCGCCTTTGCAGCATCGAATGCTGCTTCGCACACGATTTCAAGACTTGCCCGGAAAACAAATCTTTCCTCGATGACCTTAAGGGCTGGTCGGCCCTTGCCCCTCACATGTATATATGGGATTATGTGGTCAACTTTAGCCATTACGTGATGCCCTATCCCAATTTCAGGGTTCTGCAGTCCAATATACAGTCATTCAGGGACAACAACGCTATAGGAATCATGGAACAAGCTGCCTACCAAAGCCGGGGCGGTGAATTTTCAGAACTTCGGTCCTATTTGATATCCAAATTATTGTGGAATCCGGAATGTAATACAGAAGATGTAATCAACGATTTTATCTACGGTTATTACAGTCGTTCGGGGAAATTCGTCAGGCAGTATTTTGACCTGTTGCATAACCAGCTGACACCGGAAACCCATATCCACCTCGGACTAACTCCCGGGGATGCCCTCTTCTCCGACAAATTTGTCCAGGAGTCGTACAATCTCTTTCAGGAAGCATGCAAAGTCGCTGACAATGAAGACATTTTACATCGTGTGGAAATGTGTTCATTACCCGTTCTATACCTGAAATGCAAGCGGTCTCCGGTTATCGCAAGGCAGGACGGAACCTACGAGGCATTCTGCCGGATCGCTGAAAGGGAAAAGGTCCTCCATTATTCGGAAGCCGGAGAAATAGACAGGAAAGCTTTTCACAACATGGTGGAGAACGCAAAATAAAGCCCGCGTGAATTCCTGAAAAACTTTAACAGACTGATTTTAAATAATTTAATTAACCTGTCAATCTTCCGTTCGATCAATCCCGGGATTGTGGAATGGCAGAATTGCTGAACACTTAAAATACCATGATACATTACGCAAAAAACAAAGACCTTGAAATTGCAGTTAATCAGCCGGGCGCTGAGCTTTCCTCCATCAAATCAATAAAAAGTGGCATCGAATACATGTGGAGCGGCGATCCTGCTGTGTGGAACAGTACTGCCCCCATATTGTTTCCCATCGTTGGCGGACTGCTGGACAACACCTTTTCCTGGAAAGGGGAGAAATACTCCCTGGCAAAACATGGCTTTATCAGGGACAACCCGGCTCTTCTGCTGACAGGTATAACTGCCGATTCCCTGACATTCGGAATGTCTGACAGCAAGGAGACCCATAAAGTCTACCCTTTTGATTTTGAGTTCAGTATTCAATTTGCCCTGGAAGGAACCAAAATACACATCATCCACCAGGTAATTAATACAGGACACGCAGTGCTCTATTATTCTTTGGGAGGACACCCTGGGTTTAAGTGTCCGCTTCATCCCGGCGAAAGTTATGAAGACTATTACCTTGAATTTGAATTTCCCGAAGAATCAAGAACCTGGTTGCTGCATGAAAATGGAACTATCCTGGATGAAACGGCACCGGTTTTCGGAGGCACAAATATCATCCCGCTTACACATGAGTTGTTCAGCAAGGATGCATTGGTCTTCAAAGATTTAAAATCGAGAAAAGTAACCCTGCGAAGCAAAAAGTCAGACCAGGCTCTTTCTGTCACTTTCCCGGGCTTCCCTTACCTGGGAATATGGGCCAAACCCAACGGCGACTACGTCTGTATTGAGCCCTGGCTCGGCATAGCAGACAAATGGAATACCGACCAGAATTTCGAATACAAGGAGGGAATTCTCACCCTTCCTCCGGGAGAGGTTTTCGAAGCCACCTATACCGTTGAGATTCACGAATAACAAATGGCAAACGGGCAGGGAAAAGCGGATAACCGCTAATTTCTGCCCGTTTGCATGCTATTTCATTCCGTGGAGCAAGAAGAATACTCCTCGCAGATCTGCTGCTCTATTTAACCCTGCCACAGTCGATTCCTGACACACTCAGGCGCCAGTCACCAAACTGTCATTGTTTTGCTGATCTTGCCATTTTTAGCGCCTCGGTTGTGGTATAGTACTTTACAATCATATTGGGGACTTCCCATTCAGGCAATTTGCCTGCCACCAGGTATTCGAGGTATTTTCCGGTCACCTGGCTGAAATGTGCCTCATGGCCCACCTTGTATTTATCGGGGATAATTACTTTCCAGGTTTGTCCATCCACTTTCTCAAGCGTTAGCCCGGGATAAGTGTCGTTTTTGACAATGGCATTTTCAAGTTCGGCGGCAATATCTGAGGTTGCAGAATTAGCATGAATGAAAAGTGTTGGCAGATATTTTTCTGCCTCCCCCTGTTTAATTTCCAGGGTTGCCACTGAACCCCGCATAATGGCATAATGTGAATCCCCTGAGCCTGCCGGGGCCTTGTATCTCCACTCGGCAGTAATTTTGGCATGTACCCCCTTTATTTTATAAAGCATTTCACCATTGGCATATTCCTGTAGGTTTCCATCCAGGATAGCCTTGGAAAGGAATTCAGGATAATTTGCTGCCTGCGTCACTGCTTTAAACTCCTCAAGGGACAGGACTGTCGGGTATCGCCTTGCCTGCAACATCTCAACATCCGTTTTTTGCAGGACAATCCCGGGAAAACATCCCCACTGCACCAGGTCAACGAGATGCGTGGCAACGTCAACCATGCCCTCACCCTGCTGGTCAACATCAAAAAACCAGGCAGGGCGAACCAGGGGAGAACCCGAAACGCTTTTGTAAAAATAGTGTACACTGAAGATCTCAACACCGGGAGCTTCGGGTGTACCCGCCTGAAGTGTTCCGAAAACGGAAGGGTTGTGAGAAAGATCTTTCTGCAGTATGGAGGTAATCTCATACCGTTCTGTCATGATGTCATACAACAGGACTCCTTTCGCTGAAGCAGTTTTAAAAGCCTCCTCCAGCATCGGGAAATTCTCGGGAGTAATCACCATCGGCTTGTCAGCCAGTACATTCAATCCTGCTTCCACGGATTTGAGGATGTATTCAGTCTTAATCCTGTTGTTGCCGGAGAGTACGAGTACATTCCCGGGTTTCTGTGCCAGCATCTTATCAAGGTAATCCTGTCCGCGGTAAACCACCTCTTTCCAGCTGGCCGGGTTTTCCTTACGCGTGTTGTAACCTTCTATCCTTTTCAGGTGCTGGTCCAAATCACTACCTTCAGGACCATATACATACACTTCCGGATTCACCTGGTCATACATTATCTTCTGAACAAGTGCCGCATGAAAGTGCCCCGGATCAAGCGTAATTAACCGGACTTCACCTTTTGCACCGGTAAAAGGTCGTGAATCTGCCTGTTGTGTGCCCTTCTTCCCATTGCTGCAGGAGGCTAGCATCGCCAAAACAAAAAAGCCCATCGGAATAATTTTGGTTGTCATTGTTGTATTGCTTGTTGTTTTACCTGTAGAAAAAAATTTCCTGATACACAGGCTTGTCCATCTGCCATTCCCCATAGGGAGGGAAGGATCATGGCCGTTTCAGACCCTAAAAATACTGAATAGTTGCAGAGTTACACAACACTTTGGTTGTTAATCTCAGTGCCGTATCGAATTTCTTTTCCTAATTTTAACCATGGTACATTGGTAATTTTTTGCTTACTTGGAACCATTCTAATTAATTTTCAAAAATTCATCTATTCCAGATACCATGTGCGGACGATTCATACTTACGCAGAAAGCCATCACCCTTAAGAACCGCTTCGGGATCGATGTGCCGGATGGTTTGGATTTCAGTCCATCCTACAATATATCTCCCGGACAGAAGACTGCCGTGATCACGGACGAAAGGCCCGGCGAACTTCAGCTGTTCAGGTTTGGACTAACGCCTTACTGGGCACAGAAACCGCTTTTGCTGATCAACGCACGCGCAGAAGGGGATAACAATCCGGCCGACGACCCCTACTTTTCAGGTACTATGGGAATTTTTGACAAACCGGCATTTCGCAAGCCAATCAGGTCGCAGCGCTGCCTTATTCCGGCCGACGCGTACATTGAAGGAACTACAGTCGAAAAGCTTGACAAACCCTTTGTCATTTATCTGCGCAACAAGGTAAGGCCATTTGCTTTTGCGGGGATTTGGGATGTTTGGGACCATCCCGGAACAGGGGAAAGAATCTATTCCTTTGCCATTCTCACCACTTATCCCAACAACCTGGTTACAAGCCTTCCGCACCACAGGATGCCGGTGATACTTTCCAGGGAGAGCGAAAAGAAGTGGCTCTCAGCAGCGATGACCCCAGGAGATCTTTCCTCCCTGATGGTTCCCTACCCGGCAGAACTGATGAATGGCTACCCGGTTGCCCCGGCGATAAAAAATCCAAAATCCGACAACGCCGGACTGATAGATCCAACCGGACCAAGGATTTTTGCAGAATCCTGAAATAAACTGTGATTTACCGAAATGGATCCTGACCTATTTCGGACACATTTCAAAAAAGCATGTCATTTTTTGTATGCGTGGCCTCATGCAGCAGCAACCATCTCTTCCGCTCCAGCCCCCCCGCATAACCAACAAGTTTTCCATCGTGACCGATAATCCTGTGACAAGGAACAATGATGGAGACTGGATTTTTACCGTTGGCAGTACCCACAGCCCTTGTATTCAGTGATGAGCCAAGCTCTAGTGCTATTTCACCGTAGCTCTTGGTTTTGCCATATGGCACCTGCAACAGTTTTTGCCAAACCTTCTTCTGGAAACCCGTGCCATCGGGATCAAGTTTCAGGTCAAATTCTGACCTGGTCCCTTCAAAGTATTCCTTCAACTGTACCGACGACTGTAATAGTATTGACGGAACATTTTCAGACTCTTCTCCCTGTTCATCACTGAAGGTCACCGACTTCAGGCTTGTCTCATCAGAGACCATGGAAATGCGTCCGATCGGACTTTCCATGCTCATATAGTAGCTTCTCATGGCTGTATGGCCAGTATGCCGGTAAGCCTGTTGTACAATTCTTTAAGCCCATCGGGGTTATCCCCGCCAGGCTGCTCAATGGTGGCCCAGCTTTTGTAGCCAATTTCATCCAGCGCCTTGATGATGACCGGCCAGTTGTTATCACCCTCCTGCAGGGCAACCCCAAATCCGGCCCATTTTCCCTGCTTGTCTGCAATTTTCCTGCTGAATTCCTTGATGTGGATGCGGGCAATTCTTTTACCAAGAATGCGTATCCATTGTTCAGGCCAGCCGATAACCAAAACGTTTCCGCAGTCAAAATATGCACGCACAAAAGGAGAGTTGAACTGGTCGATATATCTTGCGGCCTCAAGCGGTGAAAGGAGGAAATTGTTCCATACGTTTTCGATGGCAATGGTTATACCAAGTTTTTCCGCATAAGGAAGGGCCATTTTGATTCCGGATACCGACCTTTCCCAGCAGGCATCATAACTTACAGTCTCGTTCACCCTGCCCGGGACAAGCAGGATGGTATCCGCCCCATATTTTTCAGCGTCTTCAAGGGTCACTTTCAGGGCCTCCACAGCCAGAGCCCTCACCTTCTCATCCGGATCTGTCAGGGAATATTTACCATATCCGTAAACAGAAGGGACCGTGAGACCAGTAATCTCTTTCGCCTTCAATACTTCCTCCCTGTTGAGATGGCTAACCACTTCTACCCCTTCAAATCCGGCTAATTTGGCGGCCTGGAATTTTTCGAGAATCGTTTTGCCATACCCTATGTTCCCCCACATAATCCCCTTTTTGTTGGACCGTGCAGCGACACTTGCCGTTTGTGAAACTCCCAAATAGGGCAAAGATGACAGCGCAACAGCCGATAATACGGCTTTTTCGGCGAATTCCCTTCTCTTCATTTGAATTACTGTATTATGTTAATAAACATGATCTTCATTCTCAGCTCCTGGATCTTCCCGGTTTTCATGAAGGAACAGCCTCAATCCCGATCACAGGTATTACTTCAGGAATATTGGGAACAGGTCCGAAAGCATAGGTCTTGGGCCCCAGGTAAAGACCGGAATTCATGATTTCATCCCAGGTAACATCTTTGCCTGTATAGGCAGATATCCTTCCCATCATGGTAACAAGGGTCGAATTAACCTGTGCTTCGGCATCGCTGAAGGGCTTTCCTGTCCGGATAGAGGTAACGAGGTTGACATGCTCCTGGACGTAAGGATCCTGCACTTTCCAGGTTTGATCCGGATCCCCCTCTTTGGGCTTTGGATATTGCCACATCACGGTACCATCCGGATGGAAAAGGGTACCGCTGCAATCGGCGTAACCTTTGGTCCCGACTATAACTTCGCGCTTCAGGTTGCTGCAACCGCTTATCTGCCGCGCGGCGCAATGCGCCTGCATACCATTATCATACACGTATTCGACACTGAAAAAATCATACTGATCGCCGGTGATGCGCCGTTGCCTTCCGCCCCAGCCCATGCATTTGACAGGATTTTTTCCTATATACCAATTCATTACATCCACCTCGTGGATAAATTGCTCGACGATATGATCCCCTGACAGCCAGCAGAAATTTCCCCAGTTACGCAGCATGTACTCCATGTCGGTCCATTCGGGCCTTCTCTTCTTCACCCAAAGAGCCCCGCCGTTCCGCACAACATGCGCACTGACGATGTCGCCAATCTCTCCGGCCATCACCCTGCGGTGCGTCTCGACATAATCTTTCTGAACCCTGCGGATGGTTCCGCTCACAATCGACAGACCAAGCTGTTCAGCCTTTTTTGCTGACACCAGGATGGAGCGGGCGCCAACCGGATCTACCGCACACGGTTTTTCCATGAATATATGTTTCCCTGCATTAACAGCCGCTTCAACATGTGCAGGACGGAAATGCGGGGGTGTACACAACAATACGATGTCTATGCCTGAATCCAGTACTTTCTGAAAAGCATCAAACCCGACAAAACACTTATCATCAGAAACTTCGATGTTGCGCTCTTTTTTGAGCAGCGCCCTTGATTCATCCATTTTATCCTGGAAAACATCCCCCATCGCAACAATCTGCAGATTTGGCCCTGCATCTACAAAATTCATGGCTGCACCGGTACCCCTTCCGCCACATCCGACAAGGCCTGCGCGAAGAATTTTTCCGTCTGGGGCTTTCTCAGGCCAAACCGGTGTTGCGGCAACAGCGGCTTGCTTATTCCCCGGTCCGGAGCAGGAGAGCAACAGGTTTGCCGCTCCGATGGTTGCAACTGTTCCCAAAGCCGCATTGGCGATAAATTTGCGGCGTCCTGAATCATTTTTTGTTTCCATGGTATTGTTATCGTTGTTAATAGTTGTTGAACGTATCCGGGACTAAAATATCAGTGGATCACTATTCATTGGTTTTATGGCAAAATCTGAACATTCCTTCCTGCCAGTATCAACGTCAGGCGGTTAATCTTTCAATTCAAGGACTTTGATGCTCCTGTAATGCACCTCATCACCATGATCCTGGATCAGCAGATGACCGGTCTGATACTCGCCGAAACCTTTCACCTTGGAGAATTTGCTGGTAGCCACAACAGCTCTCCAATCCGGAGTGCCCCTGGTAAATTCCACAATCTTGACACCATTCAGGTAATGAGTTACTTTGTCACCGCGAACTTCAATGCGGGCACGGTTCCATTGGTTAACGCCATTGCTCCGCTTGACTGCCTGAGTTGGATCAAACTTTTGAGAATTGGCAGGGATAAGGTCATACAGCGATGCGAGCGTGCGG
This sequence comes from uncultured Tangfeifania sp., assembly GCA_964506325.1. GTDB lineage: Bacteria > Bacteroidota > Bacteroidia > Bacteroidales > Prolixibacteraceae > CAINVV01. The sequence goes on along the minus strand of CAZDLO010000031.1, from coordinate 12,949 downwards.
TTTCCGTTGATTCCCATTTTGGCATCCGGATGCTTGTCATCGTCGAGAATCTGGTACTCGCAGCCAACGGTTGAAAAGCCTTTACCGGCAGGGCTTGGCTGGATGAAATATTTAATTCCGCCATTGGCCCCGGGAGTAAAAATAAAATCAACTTCCCAAATAAAATTCTTATACGCTTTCTTTGTTACGATATCACCACCACCCTTGTTGCCGGCCAGATTGGCAACCAGTTCATTGTCAAGCATGGTCCAGCCCTTGGACGGTGTGACACCTTCCTTTGCCGTTACCCACTGGTCAAGATTTTTACCCTCCCACAACAGTTTCCAGCCGGCCCTTTGCTCTGCTTCCGTGAGTGTGTTGGAAAGGTAGCTAACCTCTTCGACATTCTCCATTTTCTTACGCTCAGCAGCCAGGTTCGTTGTCATTATTCGGATATTTCTCCAGCGGATTGTCCTTCCCTCCACTTCCTTGTTCTTGCCGATGCCATGGACCTGCAGGGCAATGAATCCTTCCGGTGTCATATCATCAACCAGGTTGGCACATGGCACTCCATTCAACCATGTCCGGATGGAATTACCAACGCATTCCACGCGATATTTGTTCCAATCGCCTTTCTTATAGGCACTTTTGGCTGACTGGTTGTACTCCATCGGATAAAGCCAGCCACGACGGGCTTCATCATAGATTCCTGCCGACCCCGCACTTTCAGAATCATCACATTCAACCTGGTACCCTTGAACTCTTCCATCCTTAATTTTTGGATCACTGATGCTTCTGATCTGTACCCCGGAATTCAGTCCGCTCTCCATCTTCATTTCGTACTCAAGTATGAAATCACTGTAATTTTTTGTAGTCGCCAGGAAGGAATTCGGACTGTTTAATACACTTGTCCCGACGATCTCCTTGTCGATTATCTGGTAGTTTGCCTTTCCATTGACAACATTCCATCCGTCAAGGTTTTTTCCGTTAAATAACCGTACCCAACCATTTTTGGCCCCGGAAGTAATTGAAACAAAAAGAATAAGCAGCAATAATGTGAAATATTTTCTCATAGCTTAAGTGCATTAATGTATTTTGAATGATTCGTCCTGCTAAATTAAACAACTTTTTCAAAGCGTTATCGCAAACGGGCAGTTTTCCTCATTGATTTTCAACCTAATTCGAACTACATTTGTACATTGAGCGCAAAATCTCAGACGACCAGTTAAAAAGGCTTAATCTGTCCAACAACAAAACTACAAACCAATGAAAAGATTATCATTACCTGTTCAGCCTCAAAGCAAAAGAAGAATCCATCTGCTTCATGCGTTGTATTCCATTATTCTGCCGGCCTCCCTGATCTTGCTTGTCAGCTGCTCCGGCAAATCCAACCTCGACTATGTTGATCCGACGATCGGGAATGTCGGAATACTGCTGCAACCTACCCGTCCAACAGTTCAGCTGCCCAACCAGCCGATCAGGATGTATCCTGTCAGGGCCGACTATATTGATGATCAGATTGGATTTTTTCCTTTGACAATTGCCTCCCACCGCAATGGTGAACTTTTTGGCATAATGCCTTATCCGGGGGAGGTAAAGGCTGAAAGCTGGGGTAAGAAGCAAACTTATGATCATGAACTGGAAATTACCAGGCCCTACTATTATTCGACCTGGTTTGTCGACCAGAATATTAAAACAGAGTTCACTCCGGGAGCACTTTGCGGATATTTCAGATTTACTTTCCCCCGTGAGACAGCAAAATTCCTGGCACTGAGGATTGTGAACCGCGGAAGCTGGGAAACAGGTACCGGAAACACTTTTTCCGGTATTGAAGACTTTCAGGGAATGAAAGCCTATGTTTATGGTGAATTTAACCAGGCCGGACAAACAGGTAAAATTGACTTTCCTGTTTTTGACAGCAGGAGAAATGAGACACTGACCAAACCGGGTGCATTTATCAGTTTTGGTGCTGGAAGTGAACCGGTTATCGAACTCAGGTATGCCATCTCCTTCATTAGCCCCGAACAGGCCAAAGCCAACCTGGCAGCAGAAATCCCGGGCTGGGATTTTGAGGCACTGAAAAAATCAGCGGAAAACAAGTGGGCCAAAGTGATGAATCAAATCCAGGTGAAGGGAGGTACCGAAGCTCAGAAGAGGGCCTTCTATACTTCACTGTACAGGCAATACGAACGAATGGTCAATATCAATGAACACGGTCAGTACTATAGTGCCTATGACCACCAGGTTCACAAAGCTGAGCGCGATTTTTACATCGACGACTGGATGTGGGATACCTACCTTGCCATGCACCCGCTCCGTGCCATTTTACATCCGGAACTTGAGGGCGATATGCTCCAGTCCTTTGTAACCATGTACGAGCAGGAAGGCTGGATGCCACAGTTCCCGCTGTTGTACAAGGATAATCCCGCCATGAACGGATTTCACTCGACAGTTTCCATCCTGGACGGTTACCGCAAGGGAATCCGGAATTTTGATGTGCCAAAAGCCTACGAGGGAATGCTGAAAAATGCCACTTCCGCCACAATGCTACCCTGGCGCAACGGACCAAAATGTATCCTGGATACTTTTTACCGTGAGAAGGGATTCTATCCTGCTTTGTGGCCAGGGCAAACCGAGACTGTAAAAATGGTTCATGATTTTGAGCGACGTGAAAGTGTGGCCATCACACTGGCACACAGTTACGACGACTGGGCATTGTCCGAAATGGCTGTTGAACTCAATAAGCCGGAGGATGCCGCTTACTACCGGCAGCAATCACTTAACTACCGCAACCTCTACCGTCCTGATAAAAAACTGATGTGGCCCAAAGATTCTGCAGGAAACTGGATAGACATCGATCCCAAATTTGACGGTGGACCGGGCGGGCGCGACTATTACGACGAAAACAACGGGTATACCTATGCCTGGCAGGCTCAGCATGACCTCCACGGCCTGATTAACCTGATGGGTGGCCGCGAGGGCTTTATTCCGACCCTTGACCAGCTGTTCCGCGAACCGCTTGGCAGGAGCAAATTTGCCTTCTGGGCAAAGTTTGCAGATGCCACAGGTATGGTAGGCCAGTTTTCAATGGGCAATGAGCCCAGTTTCTTCATTCCATACCTCTACAACTATGCGGGTGAGCCCTGGAAAACCCAGAAAAGGATTCGCTTTCTGTTGGATGTTTGGTTCAAGGACAATATTTTTGGCATTCCCGGAGATGAAGACGGAGGCGGAATGACTGCATTTGTGGTTTTCTCTTCCATGGGCTTCTACCCTGTCACTCCAGGTTTACCTGTCTACAATATAGGGTCACCCCTTTTTGAAGAGGTCAAAATTTCACTGGAGAACGGAAAGACATTCACCATTAAAGCGCCCGGCTGCTCTGTTAAAAACAAATATATTCAGAGCGCCTCCTTCAACGGTGAACCTCTGAACAAACCCTGGTTTACCCATGAAGATCTCGTAAACGGAGCAACACTGGAACTCAAAATGGGTGAATACCCAAACAAAGAGTGGGGCGCTAAGACAGAAGATGCACCTCCTTCAGAAGTTAACATTAAATAGCCGTTACCCTGATGATACCATACGAAGCGACAATTCTCTTCGTATGGTATTTCAATAAAATTCCGGCCCTCCGATGTTCTCCAACAGAAAGACTTAAGAGTGGTTTCCGCACAGACCCGGTGGATCGCCGGCCTGCCGGGAAGGGGAAATTGATATTTGCACTCTTCTATTCAATTATTTAAAACCCACTGTACTTGCAACTCATCGTCGCACTGCCAATGAGGACCACAAGGAAATAAAAAAGAATGTATAGGTATGGCGACTGTTGATCCTGGCTCATCACAACTAAACTGGCACGCCATTTACGTCAATTCAAGGGCTGAGAAAAAAGTGCACAATGACCTCGCCGGGAAAGGAATTGAATCCTATCTGCCTATCCAGCGAAAGCTTCGCCAGTGGAGTGACCGTAAAAAATGGGTAGAAATTCCTTTGATCTCAGGTTATGTCTTTGTCCACATCTCCAGGAAGGATTATGATGCTGTACTGCAGACAAACAATGTGATGCAATATGTCCGCTTCGCCGGGAAGGCTGCCGTCATTCGTGACCAGGATATTGAGATACTCAAAAGAATGCTGGACCAATATGATCTCGATGTCGAAATTACGGGTGAAGAGCTCCAGCCGGGAATGCTGGTTGAAATAATTGCCGGGCCCATGATGGGTGTCCGGGGTGAACTCATCTCCTTCAGAGGAACCAATAAAGTCGCACTGCGTATCGTCCCGCTTGGATTTACTGTTCTTGTTGAGTCTCCCGGCAGGAATCTGGTTGTAGTGAATGATGAATAGGGCAAGCGTTACCAAGTAACGGGTATGACTGTTCAGGTTCGCCACAGCCCCCTGCGTTTTCCAAATTTCTCGTATCTTTGCCTCCCTAATCAAATCTCCATGATATGAAAGGAATCATTCTGGCCGGAGGATCCGGTTCCCGCCTGCACCCGATAACGCTGGGCACCTCAAAGCAATTGCTGCCGATCTACGACAAGCCGATGATTTATTACCCAATGTCTGTTCTTATGCTTGCCGGCATTCGTGAGATATTGATTATCACCACCCCGGATGAACAATCAGCCTTTATCCGTCTGTTGGGTGATGGTTCGCAGTTTGGCGTTGAATTGCAGTATGTAGTCCAGCATTCTCCCGACGGGCTTGCCCAGGCATTTATTCTCGGAGAAGAATTCATAGGCAAGGAAGATGTTTGCCTGGTACTTGGGGATAATATTTTCTACGGGCACGGTTTCGTTGACCTTCTGAAAAAAGCCGTTGAACAGGTAACCCTTCATAAAAAGGCTGCAGTTTTCGGTTATTGGGTCAATGATCCGGAACGCTACGGTGTTTGTACCTTTGACGCCAACGACAATGTTACAACAATCGAAGAGAAGCCTGCCAAACCAAAATCAAATTATGCGGTGATCGGTCTCTATTTTTACCCCAATTCTGTGGTCGGCATTGCCAAAAACATCAAGCCATCCGACAGGGGTGAACTTGAAATTACGACCGTGAACCAGGAGTATCTTGACCGCAAAGAACTAAAAGTGGAACTGATGGGCAGGGGATATGCCTGGCTGGACACCGGAACGCATGAGTCACTCCTCGAAGCTGGCTCATTTATTGCAACCATCGAGAAGCGAACCGGACTAAAAGTAGCCTGCCTTGAAGAAATAGCCTTCATAAAAGGCTGGATAGATCAATCTCAGTTGCTTGCACAGGGAAATCTGCTGAAAAAAAATCAATACGGGGAATATCTGTTGTCATTAACGAGCCGATAAATTTATTTTTTTTATGCATTTCATACAGACACAATTCAAGGGACTCTTCCTGACAGAGCCAAAAATTCATGGCGATGCCAGGGGTTATTTTTTTGAATCATTTCTGCAAAGCGAATTCGAGAAAGAGGCTGGACCCGTAAAATTCGTCCAGGAAAATGAATCCAAATCAGTTTACGGTGTACTGCGCGGCCTCCATTTTCAAACCCCTCCCTTTGCGCAGGCCAAACTGGTACGCTGCATTTCAGGTACCATCCTGGACATTGTGGTAGACCTTCGTATTGACTCCCCTACTTTTAAAAAATGGTACAGTGTACAACTATCCGGGACCAACAAACTTCAACTTTTTATTCCCCGCGGATTTGCCCATGGATTTGTCGTTCAAAGTGAAGAAGCTGTTTTTTCTTACAAGGTGGACAATCTTTATGCTCCTTCACACGACGCAGGCATCCGTTTTGACGATCCGGAACTGATGATTGACTGGGAGATTTCAAAGGATGATATAAAATTATCCACCAAAGACCGGGAATTGCCAACGCTTTCCGCACTGAAAATGCCCGGTTTTCTGTTGTAATCAAACTGCTGTATATCAGTACAACCAGGCATTTCTCAATAGATTAGTCATTCAATGAGGGCTTTGGTGTAAGCCATATCATTTTTAAACAGAAAATTTTTTCTGACAGGTTCTGGTTATGTGTTAACTTTGTGCTGCATTGTTAAAAAGTCGGACAGAACATCCTGTTTTTCATTTGGCCTGTGCATGTCCAGGACTATTTAACTGCTATATTTATGGTTCGTTTTAGGCCCCCGGCTTGTCACTTTTGTGGCTGAGCGGGCGGAGCATTGAAAAGAAGGTTGCAACAACTGTTTTCAGGCTTTCAACACTCTGCACCATCAGATCATTAAACACTCCTGGTTTTCACGCTGACCCACATCACAACCAGAAAAACAATAAACCTGCTCTTTGAACAGTTTCCCGGATAAAATAGAAATGGTCAATTTGCGATTGCAGCACAAGAAACTGGAATCGCAAATTATGCAATCAATTGGCAAAGTCATTGAATCTTCCTCCTTTATCAAAGGGAGAGAAGTGGCGGTTTTTGAACAAAATCTCGCCTCACTTCTTGGGGTTGACCATGTTATCAGCTGCGCTAACGGAACTGATGCCTTGCAGATTGCATTAATGGCGCTTGATCTGAAGCCGGGGGATGAAGTGATTGTTCCAGCTTTTACCTATGTCGCTACCGCGGAAGTTATTGCCCTGCTCGGAGGTATTCCGGTAATGGTGGATGTGGAAGAAGACACCTTCAATATTTCGCTCGCCGCAATTGAAAAATCAATTACATCCCGAACGAGGGTAATCATCCCGGTTCATCTCTTCGGCCAGAGTTCCGATATGGAACCGCTGATGAACCTGGCAGAAAAATACAATTTATGGGTGGTGGAGGACAATGCCCAGTCTCTTGGGGCTTCCTGTACGTTTAACAGCGGAGAAACAAGAAAAGCAGGGACCATCGGCCACATAGGCTGTACCTCTTTCTTTCCGACCAAAAACCTGGGGTGCATGGGAGACGGAGGGGCACTGATGACCAACAATGCCGCGTTGGCAGAAAAGATCCGGATGATTGCCAATCATGGACAGCAGAAAAAATACTATCACAAAATCGTTGGATGCAATTCCCGCCTGGATACCATACAAGCCGCGATTCTGAATGTTAAACTCCCTCATCTTGGCGAATACCTTGATGCACGCAGGCATGCCGCTGAATACTACCTTGGTGCATTGGGTTCTTTCAGCACAGTAATACTGCCCGTGTCATTGCCTTCCACTCCAAACACCTTCAACCAGTTTACCTTAAAAATCAGGAATGGACAGCGCGATACCTTAAGGAATTTTCTTACTCAAAGGGGAATTCCTTCCATGATATATTATCCACTGCCCCTCTACAGGCAGGAGGCATTTTTGCGTTTTTCGGCAAAAGAATTTGTCCTCCCTGTCACTGAAAAACTCTGCTCGTCGGTTTTGTCACTGCCAATCCATACGGAGATGAACGAAAAAGAACTGGAATATATTGCCGAAAACCTCCTTAGATTTAAGGAATAATATAAAGGGAATTCTCCCGATCATTGTTTAACATTTCATGCCTACACAAAATGCAGGAAATACTGAATAAAATCACTGATAACTCCGTCAAGGTTGGAGTCATAGGCCTCGGTTATGTAGGCCTTCCTCTGGCAGTCTCTTTTGCCTCAAGCGGCATTTCTGTCATAGGTTTCGAGAAATCCCGGACGAAGATCTCCAAAATAAATTCAGGAGAAAACTATATCTCTGATATTTCCGATAAAATCTGGCAGGAAGCAATGCTCAATAAAAAACTTTCTGCCTCCGACGACTTTTCCCTTTTGTCGGATTGCCAGGCAATTCTGATATGCGTTCCGACTCCGCTGGATCTATTTCACAAACCTGACATGAGCTATATCGAATCTGCCTGCACCTCAATTGGCAGAAATATGAAGCTGGGAACATTCGTATGTCTGGAGAGCACCACCTACCCTACAACCACAGAGGGTGTTGTTCTTCCTATACTTGAGAAAGAGTCGGGATTGATTCACGGGAAGGACTTTTGGCTTGCCTTTTCGCCCGAGCGCGTTGATCCGGGCAATACTACCTATTTCACGCGTAACACACCGAAGGTGCTGGGTGCCCTCGACGAAGCAGGACTGGAAATTGGGAAAGCTTTGTACGGCAAGGCCGTTGACCATATTCATCCTGTTAGTTCACCACGTGTTGCCGAAATGGTAAAGATTCTTGAAAACACCTACCGGCTGGTTAATATCAGTCTTATCAATGAGATGGCACTCCTCTGTGGCAAGATGGATATTGACATCTGGGAGGTGATCGACGCGGCAAAAACCAAGCCTTACGGCTTTCAGCCCTTCTATCCCGGTCCGGGTGCCGGAGGCCATTGTATCCCCCTTGATCCTTTCTACCTGGAATACATCGCCAAGAAATTCAATTTTGATCTGACGATGATCAACACTGCAGGGCATATCAACATGATGATGCCCCACCGTATGACCATAAAAATTGCCTCCGCCCTCAACCGACATAAAAAATCGATCAACGGTAGTATACTACTGTTTCTCGGAGTAGCGTACAAGCCTGACATCAATGATGAACGAGAGTCTCCTGCACTTAAAATCATGGACGAAGTCGCCCGGAAAGGGGCATCAGTATCTTACCACGATCCTTATATTGAAGCAGTGGAAACTTCCCCCGGAGAAAAATACCGGTCTCTTGAACTGACTGCAGGCCTTCTTCAGCAGGCTGATTGTGTGATAATTACAACAAATCATTCAGTATTTGATATAAGCTGGATCGTGGAACATGCCAATTTGGTCGTGGATCTGCGCAACGCCGTTGACCGGAAATCTGACAAGGTTTATAAACTTTGATCATCATAGACATCTGATAATTCCAAACCAATAATTGTCCGACTTATGCCTGACTATTTTGTTCATGAATCAGCCATCGTAGATGATGGATGTATTATCGGGGAAGGAACCAAAATATGGCATTTTAGCCATATCATGACCGGTGCCATGATTGGCCGGAATTGCAACATCGGTCAAAATGTAGTTATTTCTCCCGGGGTAATTGTTGGGAACAACGTTAAAGTTCAGAACAATGTCTCCCTCTATACCGGAGTTATTTGCGAGGACGATGTTTTCCTGGGCCCTTCCTGTGTTTTTACCAATGTAATCAATCCGCGCAGCCATGTCAGCCGGAAAAATGAATATGACAGCACTACCGTGAAACGCGGAGCCTCCATCGGTGCCAATGCAACAATTGTCTGCGGCAATGATATAGGTGAATATGCCTTTATTGGCGCCGGTGCGGTCGTAACAAAAAATGTGGAACCTTATGCTTTGGTGGTAGGCAATCCTGCCATTCAGATCGGCTGGATGTCTGAATACGGCAACCGGTTAAATTTTGATGACAGGGGTAAGGCAACCTGTTCAGAAAGCGGCGAGTCATACCTCCTGAAGAATGGGGTTGTCACAAAAACACAGTAAATCAACTTCGGAATTACCTTTGCAGGATTCCGCTCCTGCAGAAAATATTATGCACCTAAACAAATTTCATGCTTAATTTCGCTCTGATCGGTGCCGCCGGGTACATTGCACCACGTCACATGAAAGCCATTTCTGAAACCGGGAACAAACTGGTTACAGCACTCGATCCCTTCGACTCGGTCGGAATCCTGGACAGCTTTTTCCCTGAATGTTCTTTCTTCACCGAATTTGAACGTTTTGAATGCAATATGGAATCACTGAAAGGGACCTCCGGACAGGTTGATTTCGTTACCGTCTGTTCGCCCAACTACCTCCATGATTCCCACATTCGTTTCGGGCTTCGCAATGGTACAAACGTTATCTGCGAGAAGCCCGTTGTTCTTGATCCGGCAGGGTTAGAAAAACTGGAACAACTGGCGGAGAAAACCGGAAAAAATGTTTATACCATCCTGCAGCTCAGGCTTCATCCGGCAGTTATCGCCCTGAAAAAGATGGTAGACGAAAGTCCTGCAGGGAAGACCTTTGACCTTGATCTGACCTATATCTCTTCAAGAGGCAGCTGGTACTACGCAAGCTGGAAAGGAGATGCTTCAAAGAGTGGTGGGATTGCAACCAATATCGGGGTCCATTTTTATGATATGCTTGCATGGATTTTCGGGGAAGCAATTGAAAACATAGTACACGTTGCATCCAGTGATACCGTCTCAGGGGTTCTGGGCTTCAGAAAGGCCAGGGTTCGCTATTTTCTCAGTATCAATTATGAAAATATTCCGGCTGAAATCAAAGCAGCCGGAAAGACAACTTACAGATCATTCAGTGATAACGGGGAAGTTATTGAGTTCAGCGAAGGATTTACAGACCTCCATACCGAGAGTTACCGTCACATTCTGTCGGGTAATGGATTCCCTATAAGTGAAGCCAGACGGGCAATTGACATAGTTGACCATATCCGGCATACTGATCCTGTTGGTTTGGTTGGGGATTTTCATCCTTTTGCAAGAATTTGATCAGCACTAAATTTTACTCATCTACCTATTGATGTCAGAAAAAAAAATAACAATCGGGGACCAGGTCCGCTTCCTTGATGAAGTCGGAGGTGGCCGCGTCACTGCAATCCTCTCCAAAGAGATGGTCAGTGTAGAGACCCGGGATGGCTTCGAGATTCCCACTTACATCAGGAATCTGGTTGTACTTGAACCGGATGTTCCGGTCTCATCCTCCTATCGTCCTGTAATTCAGCCCGCCGGCCGTACTATCCCATATGTCCAGCCTCAACAGCAACCAACTCCAGGAGAAAGGTATAAAGAGGTGAAAAGCGGCGGCTTCAAAGAAATAAATCAACAAAAGGGAAACGATTTCCCTGAATTCATTTTTGCTGCGCTTCCCGACAATCCGGGTAATCCGCCGGAAGGCAATATCGTTTTGTTCCTGGTGAACGACTGCAATTATACATTGATCTACCATTTTGCAACAAAACTGGGCGACCAGTACTCCACTGTTGACGCAGGGTTGCTTGAACCAAATACAAAAGTGGAACTCGAAAGTATCAGTCCCAAGGTTATTGGGGAACTGCCTGAATATTGTTTCCAGTTGCTCTACTTCAGAAAAATCGCATCACAGCTTGAAGAACCCGTTCAAAAAGAGATAAAGATTTCACCGGTAAAATTTTTCAAGGCCTCCTCGTTTGTGCAAAACAGTTATTTCAGCTCTCCCGCATTGTTGATCAAACTTGCATCCAATCCCCTCAGGGCAGAACTGGATAAGCTGACAGACAGGGATTTCCAACAGATCACGCTTACCAAGGAGCCCAAAAAAACAGTTACTGCTGAATTGCCAAAGTCTGACCTTATTGAAGTAGACCTCCACATCAATCAACTCCTTGATGATATACGCGGCTTATCCAATGCTGACATGCTGAAACTTCAGATGGATACTTTCAGAAAAGAGATGGACAAGGCCATTGGCTCCGGGGCGAAAAGAATTGTCTTTATCCACGGAGTTGGTGATGGTGTGCTTAAAAACGAATTGCGGCGGGAGCTTTCCCGCAAATACTCAAAATTCCCCGTTCAGGATGCCTCTTTCAGGGAATATGGATTCGGAGCCACAATGGCAGTCCTGAGAAAGTAAATTATTAGATCGACTGAAATAGAACAGAGGGGGGAAATGCCACAACGGTATTTCCCCCCTCTGTTCTGTTATTCACGAAGGTCTAAATCCTAATCACTGGTCATATAGAGGTTTGCATCTCCATAGCTCAGGAAACGGTAGCCCTCCGACAGGGCATGGCTATAAACTCTTCGCCAGTCATCTCCAAGGATGGCGGAAATTAAAAGGAGCAACGTGCTTTGAGGCTGATGGAAATTTGTAACCAGTCCGGCAATAACCCTGAACCGGTATCCGGGCAGTATCATGATCTGTGTTGAGGTCTCAAGTGCCTTTAGCCCCTTCTTCGCCAGGTATTCGGAAATGGCCGACAGTGCAGCTTTTTCGCCAATCTCTGCAGCACTGTTTTCATAAGGATCCCATTGTCTGATGCAAAGCTGGCCCGCTTCAATTTCCGGATTCTGAATGATCTTACAACCTGCCCAGTACAAGCTCTCCAGCGTCCTGACTGAAGTTGTACCCACTGCAATAACCTTACCGGGATGAGCAATCAGGTTGTCCAACATCACTTTGCTGACAGAAAAATGCTCCGTGTGCATCCTGTGTTCCCCGATGGTATCACTTTTAACCGGCTGAAAAGTGCCCGCGCCCACATGCAGAGTGAGTTCCTGACACAAAATATTCCTCTCTGCCAGCTTTTTAAATATCTGCCCGGTAAAATGCAACCCTGCAGTTGGAGCAGCAACTGATCCCTTTATCTTGGAATAGACAGTCTGGTATACAGTTAAATCAATTTCTTCCGACTCCCTGCGCAGGTAAGGAGGTATCGGCATGTTCCCGGCTGCTTCCAATATCTCAGCGAATGAATACCCGCTATTGTTCCAGCTGAATTTCACCTCATACCCCCCATCAAGGTCTCCAACCATTTCAGCACTCAACACCACCACTGCGCCGGATGGCTGATTTAATCCCTCCTTATTTATGGCTACCCGCATTTCCAAAACCTCCCCCTTCCACTTTTTTAGATTTCCCACTATGCATTTCCAACGGCAGGTATTGGTTTGGGCAAAAGAAAGAATGTAATCGTGTGGCTGCGTCGGCTCAAGACAAAAGACCTCGATTTTGGCTCCTGTCGATTTCAAGAAATGCAGCCTGGCCCTGATAACCCTGGTGTTGTTAAATACCAGCACCGAATGCTCCGGAAGCAATCCGGGTAAATCACAAAACATGTGATCGGAAAGTTTGCTGTTCTCCCATTTCAACAACCTGGATTGATCTCTGTCTGTGAGGGGATACTTTGCAATTGAACTGTCAGGAAGGTCGTAACTAAAATCCTTTATAGAACTGGCTGCGTTAAAGTTAATCTTCATAAAAAGTCTTTGTGCCAACACCTGGGAGGTTGTTGGCACAAAGATAAAAAAAACGCAGACCTGTAAGCCGGGTTCTGTTTTGCATTCTGTCAT
>CAZDLO010000030.1:24079-35559 GCA_964506325.1 uncultured Tangfeifania sp. | reverse complement strand
GGAGACGAATTTAGAAAATGTTTCCTGTCAAATACAGAAATCTTAGCTCTTTTATTTAATTGCTGTAACAAGCAATCCTGTCCCGGATTTATTCTTGCTACTCACATCCAAATAGTTCAGCAGTGCGCTGAAGGGAAACACAACCAGGTAATAGAATGGAAGCAGAATATAAAACAACCTTGAAATTCCCAACATTTGAATGGGGTATTTCATAGACAATCTCCAGGCAAGGGAGCCAAATTTTCCGTAGGTATAGGAGACTTCGACTTTCGAAAATCCTGCTTTGATAAGTTTGGCTGTGAGCTCCTCTTTGTTGTAACCATCCCTCACATGTTCTTCGATAAAACCATGAACTCCCTCCTCTTCGTGATGGTCTGTATCGGAACCTCCCTGATCAGAGGGAGTTGAAATAAGCAATGCCCCTCCCGGCCGCAGGGAGGCACTGAAATTTTCGAATACCTGCTCGTCCTCCAGAATATGCTCCATCACATCGACAGACAGGATAAGCTGATAGTGGTTGGGAACCTTGTATTTGGTGAGATCGGCCACCTGGAAGGAGATCTGATCACCCTTCCCGATGTGCCGGAAGAAATTGTTGCAGTCGTCTATCTGCTCCTGCTTAACATCAACACCAAGAATTTTTGCCTCAGGAAACAGGTTGCCCAACCGGTAACAATATTGACCAAAGCCGGATCCTGCATCAAGGATGTTTATTTCCGCATCCGGATTTTCCTTTTTAAAGGACTGCAAGGCTTTTTTAACATGCCAGGCCCGTAGCAACAGCAAATCCAGCAGCCTGTAAAACAGCTTGCGCAAAAACGGTGAGCGGTTAAAAATATTTCCCAGCTGGCGTTTGATCGGATCGTAGTGCATGGACAGTCAATCAGGATTTACTCAAAGCAGAAGCTTGTCAATTTTTTCAATATAGTCGAGGCTGTCGTCGATAAAGAATTCAAGCTCAGGGACATGCCTTAGCTGGAATCTGACTGCCTGTCCCAGTTCGCCGCGAAGGTGACTCTTGTGAAGCTTGATTTCATTCAGGACTTCAGCCGATCCCTCAGACGGGAAAATGCTGATGTAACACCTGGCCAGTGACATATCCCTGGTGACCCGCACTGCAGTAACCGAAACCATTTTACCTTTGGCAAGGGTGTTGGACTCGCGCCGCAGGAACTCACTCAGCTCTTTCTGGATGAGCCGGCCTATTTTATTTTGTCGGGTAGAAAACTGTTCCATTTTGATGGGCTTATTTTGCACAAAAATAGGCAAAATGAATGGGTTCTGCATTTTTTTCTGATTCAGTCCAGTTAAAAAAGATTAACCGGTCATTTTAGAAAAAATAAAATCCTATTTTTGGTAAAAATCAGAATTTTTCCGGAATAAGGCTCAGGTCAGGATGTATTGTTTTCCCGGGGTTATTGTTCTGTAAGTTAATACCAAACAATTTTATAAGATGAAGGAAAATATTTTTAAACTGTCGACAGTTCAGCTGAAGGAGATTGCTCTGGATCTTCAGCAGAAAGTAGAAAAGGGGTTGAATCAGGACAAAACTGAGATTCAGTGTATTCCAACCTACATCAAACCAAAGACACTGGGTGTCGAAGGACAGGCAACTGTTCTGGACCTGGGCGGTACAAACTACCGGGCCTCAGTTGTCAGTTTCAATGACGGCGCCATTGATATCTATCCTTCCGACGGATGGAGCAAAGACCTGAGTGTCATGAAAACAAAGGGATTCACAGAGAAGGACCTTTTTGAACAACAGGCATCCTTCCTCAAGGACCTTAAATTACCTGCCAAATCACCCATCGGGTATTGTTTTTCCTATCCAGCAGAATGCCTGCCCGACGGGGATGCAAAACTGCTGCGCTGGACCAAGGGAGTCGATATTCCGGAAATGTTGGAGCAGCCAATTGGTAAGCCTTTAAAGGAATACCTGAATGGACAGGGAACTGTCGAATTTACTGCTGTAAAAGTCATAAACGACACTGTTGCAAGTCTTTTCGCAGGGTTGTCAGACAGTTCCTATAATGCTTATATCGGTCTGATAGTTGGCACAGGAACCAACATGGCAACGTTCATCCATTCAGACAGAATTGGAAAACTGGACAAGTCTTTGAACTGGCAGGGACTTACTCCGATTAACCTGGAGTCCGGAAACTACCGTCCACTTTACCCTACCGTCATTGACGACCAGGTAGATGCTGCCTCCGGAACACAGGGGGCGCAGCGCTTTGAAAAAGCCGTTTCAGGTATGTACCTCGGCAAAATATTCACAGCGCTCTTCCCTGAAGATGGTTTTGACGAATCATTTGATGCCAAGGCCATGACCGATATGATCAACAAACCTGACAAGCACAAAAAGAAACACATACGGGCTGCCCGCCGCATTTACAAGCGTTCAGCCAAGCTGGTTGCCGCTTCACTTGCGGGCCTGACTGCCGTGATGGTATCTCATGATCCTTCCATCAAAAAAGTTTGCCTGACTGCAGAAGGAAGCCTTTTCTGGAGCAAAGTCAAAAAGTGCAAATCTTACAATAAGCTGGTCGACAAGTATCTGAAAAATGTCCTTGAAGAACTGGGACACAAGGATGTCAAAGTCAAGATCAATGAGATTCACAATGCCAACCTGATTGGCTCCGCTGTTGCAGCGTTATCCTAAATCACCTGCGACCAGGGCATAGCTTTATGAGTTATCCGTTGTAACATTCTATATGTAAGGTTGATGTAGTGCGTTATAACAGATAACTCATAATTTTTTTAAGATGTTAGAATTCCTCCAGCAATACGGTCTTGCAGGCCTCTTTCTCTCCGGCTTTCTCTCCGGTTCAATACTGCCCTTTAACTCAGAGGCAGTTATGTCTGTTCTGATACTCGCCGGTGTCAACAGCACAGCATGTATCCTGGTTGGAACTGCCGGGAATACCCTGGGAGGTATTTCAATTTTTTACCTTGGCTATCTTGGCCGTGTTGAATGGATAGAAAAGTACGGCAAAGTCAGGATGGAAAAAATACAGGCAATTCTTCCAAAATTGAATAAATACGGCCCAATTGCAGCTATGCTTTCATTTGTTCCTGTGGTAGGGGATGTTTTAATCCTCGGACTTGGATTTTTCAGGATTTCGCCTAAACTCACCCTGCTGTTCATGTTTATCGGCAAAGCTGCGCGCTATTGGTTGCTGGCGGAAACAATACAGCTCATGATGTGATGATTTTCAACCTGAAGGAAGGGCTGGCTTGTTGTTTTCATGGATCAAATGTTTATTTTTTGTTTTGATAAATCATTAATTTTGAATTGCATGCAATCCAAAATCCAAAATCCTTAATTATCCCATGCGTGTTGTTATTCAGCGGGTTTCCAGGGCATCTGTCACTGTGGAAGGCAAGGAGGTCTCTTCCATAGGTGATGGAATGGTGGTGCTGGCAGGTTTCGGGCATGACGACACCAGTGAGGACCTGGATTGGATGAGTGCCAAAATTGTCAACCTCAGGATTTTTGACGATCCTTCCGGAGTAATGAATCTTTCTGTGAGGGAGACAGGAGGCGGGATATTGCTGATTAGCCAGTTTACCCTGCATGCTGCTACCAAAAAGGGCAACAGGCCCTCCTACATCAGGTCTGCGCCACCGGAAGTTTCAGTACCCCTCTACAACCTTTTCATTTCCAAAATGACAGAAAAATTGGGAAAAAAGATCGGTACGGGTATCTTCGGAGCAGAAATGAAGGTTGATCTTTTGAATGAAGGACCGGTTACCATCATCATCGATTCCAAAGACAAGGATTTTTGATGCTTTTCCCGGCAGCATAGGGAAATTCATCTAAAAGATACATAAAATGCTGTATAATAGAGCTTCATCACATCACCTTAATCACATATAAGTTGAATAATATGGCTGACAATATTGAACGTACCTTTCATGCAGATGAAATCAGATCCGGATTGGAGGCCATCCGGACCAAATTGGGTGATTCCCTGTCAAAAGAGGAGATGAAACTGGCATTTTCCTGCATCGACCTTACCACCCTTGGCTCGGAGGATACCCAGGAGAAGGGAAGAAAGCTGGCTGAAAAAGTTTCCTTGTTCCCACGTCATTTCATTGAGCTTCCCAATGTGGCAGCTATTTGTGTCTATCCGACTTTGGTCAGGACAGTCCGGGCAAACCTGAACGATCCCAATGTAGCCATTGCTGCGGTTTCGGCCGGATTCCCATCTTCCATGACCTTTCCTGCCGTGAAAGTGCTCGAGACAATGATGACAGTAGCAGAAGGTGCTGATGAAATTGATATTGTAATTTCTATCGGAACATTTCTTGAAGGCAATTATTCTGTTGTGATGGACGAGATTGCTGCTGTTAAAGAGAGTTGCGGAGAGGCTCATCTGAAGGTAATACTGGAGTCAGGTGCCCTAAAAACTCCGGAAAACATCTGGAAAGCTTCCATGATGGCCATGCAAAGTGGTGCTGATTTTATCAAGACGTCGACAGGGAAAATGGATCCTGCGGCCACCCCGGAAGCTGCCTGGGTCATGTGCAGCGCCATAAGGGAATACTACAACAGGACTGGCAAAAAAATTGGATTCAAAGCTGCCGGTGGAATTGTCGAAAGCGCTGATGCCCTTCTGTACGTTGCAATTGTGAAGGAGATCCTTGGAGTTGGCTGGCTCAACTCAAAGCTATTCAGAATTGGAGCCAGCCGACTGGCCAACAATCTTTTAACCTCAATTACGGAAGAGAAAATCAGCTACTTTTAAGCAGTATTAAGGAACCTGCCGGATGAAACCAGGTTTCGGGGGATCGAAAGGAATGTCTCTAAACCGGAATACCGGGAAATTTCAAGGATCAGGAGTTACATTACAAATGGCGGTTTTACCCGCCAGTGGATTATGAGAACACCGGGCAGCACCGGCAATTTGAGGTGTTTAAGATTGTTTGGAACTTTATAAAGTCTTAAATTTCATTTTTACAATATAGGTTGTTTGTCTATGAAGTTAAATCTTATTGTTCAACGTTATAATTGATCTGACATGGAAAGATTTGCTGATGAGGTTTGTTGCCGGAAATTTAATCCCGAACCCTGGGATGACAAGGAATTCGAATGGAACGACAAGGTTTTTATCAGAAGTTCCGTCTGTACCTTCTTCTACATGCCACTTAATTTTGGCAGTGTGATGAAAAAACTGGACAAAGTTATTTCGGCGGCCGGTGTCGACTGGTCCGAAGGAATTTGCTTGTCTGATCATACTTCCAAATGGAGCATGGACCTCTATTTATCAGCCGACAAACCGGTTCCTGCACTTGAAAATAAATTATTCAGCGGAAAGTTTTATGGAAAGGTCTATGAAGGGCCTTTCAGTAATACCGGTAAATGGCAAAGTAATTTTGTGGGGAGGCTAAAAACCAAGGGCTTCAAATACCGGAAAATTTATGAATGGTATACCACCTGCCCGAAATGTGCCAAAAAGTACGGCAAAAATTATGTGGTGCTGGTTGCGGAAATTGAATAGGGATTAGTTGATTTCCTTTTACAGAGGACCTTTTCTCTGGCAGGGAGTGAAAACACTTCAACCTTGTTAACTCTCCCTGGTAGTCACATACTCTACAAAGGCAATGAGTGCCCTCTTGTATTCGGAATCGGGGTAGATCGTCAACTGGCCGAGTGCCTTTTGATGGTATTGCTCCATCACTTTTTCGGCATATTCAAATCCTCCTTTGGTTTCAATGAAGCGTTTTACTTCTGAGATATCCAGCGAGGATTTGCGTTTTTTGCTGACAATTTTAAGGATGGTTCTCTTTTCTGAAGTACTCCCCTGGTTAAGTGCGAAAATCAGCGGAAGGGTAATTTTTTTCTCGTGCAGATCATTCCCGGAAGGTTTTCCAACAAGGTTGGATTTTTTAAAGTCAAACAGGTCATCCTTGATCTGAAAGGCGATGCCGGCAAATTCCCCAAATAACCTCATCCGCTCAATGATTTCCGGATCTTCGGTAACGGAGCAGGTTCCCACGGCTGCACTCGTAGCCATGAGGGAAGCCGTTTTTTTGCGGATGATCTCAAAATAAACATCCTCGGTAATATCCAGTTTTCTTGCTTTCTGGATCTGAAGAATCTCCCCTTCACTCATCTCACGCACGGCTGCCGAGATAAATTGCAGTATATCGTAATCTTTGTGTTCAATAGACCACAGCAATCCTTTGGCGAGGATAAAATCTCCCACCAGTACTGCCAGTTTGTTTTTCCAGATCGCATTCACTGAAAAAAATCCGCGACGCTGGTAGGATTCATCTACGACATCATCATGTACCAGCGTGGCTGTATGAAGCAATTCAATGGTAAGAGCCGCATGGTAGGTTCGCTCATTGAATTCGCCGTTAAGCTTCGCGGACAGAAAAACCAGGATGGGCCGCATCTGCTTTCCCTTGCTGCGAAGTATGTAGTTCATGATGGTATCCAGCAGAGGGATGGAGGTTTTGGTCGATTTCCTGAAATATGGTTCAAAAAGACTCAATTCCTTTTCAACCGGTGCAATGATTTCTTTTTTTGATGCCATGCAATTATTGCAGTTTCAGTTGTTTATATATATTTTTTTAACTGCCAAATGGAAACGAAGTTCAGCGAAGCTAATTCCCACGTAATCATTTTCGGTTGGTGTGAACATTTTCTTTCGGGTATTTCGACAGTCAAAAGTAATATTTTTTCTACGACACCGGTATTGTTTGTATCTGTTCTAAATTAAACATTTTAACGATTTGTTCTATTGATTAACTATATGTTATCTATATATTTGTATTAGTAAATTGCAATATTTCCCTTTCTTCTTATTGCTTTTGAGCAGTCATGGCTCAGATGGAATTTACCGGATTAAACATAAATTTTGGTACCCCGCAATTTATAAGATCTAAAATCTCAAATACTACTCACATGAACCCGAACGAACAAACATTAGAAAAATTGACACTTGCGGCAGAGATGCTTAAGGCGATAGCCCATCCCATGCGAATTACCATCGTAAGCTTTCTGGAGGGCAAACAAAAACTGACAGTAACAGAAATCTATGAACGTCTCGGCATTGAGCAGTCTGCAACATCTCACCATTTGGGAATATTGAAATCCAAAGGTGTACTTGCTTCCACGAGGGATGGGAAAAATACCTTCTATTACCTGAAGCACCCTGGTTTAAGTGGAATTCTCAAGTGCGTTGAGAGCTGCCAGTGTGATAATTAGGCAGTTGTTGGCAACGAACAATCTGGAAATGTCAGTTATTTGACAACTGAATAAGAAAACCTGCTAAAGGCAAATACGTAGTTGATATTTTATTTACACTTGAATCATATATAACAAAGAGCCGGACAAGCATGTTTCCGGCTCTTTGCTTTTTTGGCCGGCCGGGCATTCCTGCAAACCGCCACAAAGTTTAAGTAATAGTAAATCAGTAATTTGTACAATTGCAAGCAGTCAATTGTCAGTTGTCAATATCTTGTGTAGCTTTGGTTCAAATATTTTATTTCGATGAAAAAGCTATTTTTGATTGATGCTTACGCACTTATCTATCGTTCCTATTTCGCCTTTATCAATAACCCCAGGATAAATTCCAAAGGCATGAATACATCTGCTGTCTTTGGATTTGTCAATACGATAGAACAGATACTTAAACTTGAACAGCCAACCCACCTTGCCATAGCTTTCGACCTTCACGGACCAACTTTCCGTCATGAACTCTATGAACCCTACAAGGCAACCCGTGAAGCCATGCCGGAGGCCATTAGAATAGCCATCCCTTATATCCGGAAAATGGTAGATGCCTACCGGATTCCAACCCTGGAATGCCAGGGATACGAAGCAGATGATGTTATAGGTACGATGGCAAAAAGTGCAGAGAAATCAGATTTCCAGGTATTTATGGTTACGCCGGATAAAGATTATGCGCAGCTGGTCTCCCCCAATATATTCATGTATAAACCCAAAAGGATGGGGAATGAGATGGAGATATGGGGAATACCACAGGTATGCGAAAATTTTCAGATAAGCCGTCCGGAACAGGTGATCGACCTGCTTGGACTTATGGGTGATTCATCCGATAACATACCTGGATGCCCGGGCATTGGTCCCAAAGGGGCCGCCCTGCTCATCGCCCAATTTGGAAGTATCGATGGTGTTTACGCTTCGATTGATCAGTTGAAGGGAAAGCAAAAAGAGAGCCTGGTCAATTTTGAAGAACAGGTGCGGCTTTCCAGGAAACTGGCCGAAATTATCCTGGAAGTGCCGCTGAACCACACCCCGGACGAGCTGATCAGACAAGAGCCGGATCATCAGAAACTGAATGAGATATTTTCAGAACTGGAATTCAGGAATATGCTATCCAGGCTACCCAAAGCTGAAGTAGTTCAGCCAAAACCTGTCAGTATGCAGGGTTCACTATTTGATTTTGACGAACAGGTTGTCCCGGCAACAATCACTTCCGGGTTGGAACAGATTCATACCATTGAGCACAGTTATCACCTGGTTGAAGGCAAAGATGCCAGGGCTGCCCTGATCAGTGAACTTTTCAGACAGAAGGAATTTTGTTTCGATACTGAAACCACCGGACTGGATCCTCTGCTGGACCAGCTGGTTGGTATCTCTATAAGCTACTCCAAAGGAGCGGCATTTTATATTCCTGTCCCGGCAGATCAAAAGGTAGCCAGGGAAATTGTCGCCGAATTTAAGCCGCTCTTTGACAGTGAAACGGTTATGAAGGTTGGGCAGAACATTAAATTTGATGCACTGGTACTCTCAGGATATGGAATCAAACTGCACGGTCCTATTTTTGATACTATGGTGGCTCATTATCTTATTCAGCCGGAACTGCGCCACAACCTGGATTTTTTAAGTGAAATCTACCTGGGATACAAGAAGATCGCCACAGAGGAACTGATCGGAAAGGGTAAGAATCAGACATCTATGCGTTCGGTAGATTTACAGACCATCAAGGAATATGCCTGCGAAGATGCAGATATAACCTTGCAGCTGAAACCGCTTCTTGAGAAAGAGATGAAGGAGGCCGGTGTGACTAAACTCTTCGAAGAGGTGGAAATGCCGTTGCTTAAGGTGTTGACAGGCATGGAGCTTACAGGCATGAAGATTGATGTGAAAGCACTGGATCAGTATGCTGTCATTCTCAGGGAACAAATCATCCGGCTTGAAAATGAGATCATCGAAATGGCGGGCGAACCCTTCAATATCTCTTCACCAAAGCAGTTGGGTCACATTCTCTTCGATAAACTACTTCTTGACCCCAAAGCCAAAAAGACCAAGACCAAGCAATATTCGACCAACGAGGAGGTGCTGGTCACGCTGCAGGATCGCCACCCGGTTATAGGAAAAGTGCTGGAGCACCGCGGACTGAAAAAATTATTGTCCACTTACGTGGAGTCTTTACCCAAACTGATCAACCCAAAAACCGGCAAGATACATACCTCCTACAATCAGACTGTTGCAGTGACCGGCAGGCTCAGTTCCAACAATCCCAATCTTCAGAATATTCCCATCCGTGATGAGAATGGCAGGGAGATAAGGAAGGCTTTTGTGCCGGGAGATAGTGACCATCTTTTTTTATCGGCCGACTACTCCCAGATTGAATTGCGGATTATGGCAGCATTGTCCGGCGACAAGGTTATGATCGAAGCATTTGCCAATGGGGAGGATATTCATGCGGCAACTGCAGCCAAAATCTACGGCATCCCCCTGGAACAGGTTACCTCCGACATGCGGAGAAAAGCCAAGACCGCCAATTTCGGCATCATTTACGGAATCTCACCTTTTGGCCTTGCACAGCGGCTGAATATTCCCAGGAATGAGGCCAAGCAGCTGATTGATGATTATTTTATCAATTTTCCGCAGGTAAAATTATACATGGACGAGCAGATCTTGCTGGCCAGGCAGAGGGGTTATGTCGAAACAATCATGGGCAGAAGGCGTTACCTGAAAGATATTTCTTCAGAAAATGCTGCTGTCAGAGGATTTGCGGAGAGGAATGCAATCAATGCACCTATACAGGGTTCTGCTGCTGATATCATCAAGGTGGCCATGGTAAGGATACAGAAAAGATTTGATGCGGAGAACATAGCTTCCCGGATGAACCTGCAGGTGCATGACGAACTGAACTTTGATCTGCTGAAGTCTGAGACAGATGTGGTCAAAAGGATTGTCAAGGAGGAGATGGAACATGCTGTCAATCTGGTGGTCCCCCTGGAGGTAGAAATGGAAGCAGCCGAAAACTGGCTTCTTGCTCATTGATGGGATGACAGTAATCAATCGATCTCTTCACTGCGCAACTGAAGGAAATTTTCACTGACAGCTATCTCGTATTTTGAAAGGTTTATTGATTTTTTTACCCTTTTGAATGCTTTGTGAGGATTGGGAAAAAGTTCGCTGAAAAACTCCCAGAATTTGGTCATCCTGGTTAGCAGGTGGCTTTGTCCGCTGAGGAGGGCCGAATAGTTGTGCAGGATATCATCATGAAAACTCTCCAAAACCGCGATTCTGTGTTCCCTTCCCTGAATATTCCCTTTGATTTCTGTTGCAAGGAAAGGGTTTTTAAGCATTCCACGGCCTATCATCCAACTCTTCACCGGCTCAAACCTGTTGCTGGCTTGTCTAAATGATTCCACACTGATCAGATCTCCGTTGTAGACCATAGGGCCAACAGATAAGGAGGATACCTCTCCAAACAAATCCCAGTCAGGCGAACCTGCATAAAGCTGTTTGGCAGTCCTGGGATGGAAAATGATCTCTGAGAGGGGAAAGTCGTTCAGGACCGGAATAACCTTTAGTATATCTTCCTGCGAGTCAAGGCCGGATCTGAGTTTAACGGATATCTTACAGCTGAGTTGTGGCAATGCGGTTTCAAGAATTTCCCTGATCTTCTGAGGTTGCGGCAAAAGTCCGGAACCCATTCCTTTTCGTGTGACCATAGGATAGGGACACCCAAGATTCCAGTTGATCTCATTGTAACCCAATGAGGACAGATGCTTTGACAAAAAAAGAAAATCAGCACTGCTTCCGGCCATAATCTGAGGGACCAGCGTATAACCGGCACAGTTCTCAGGCAATGTATCACGAAGATGAGATTTTTTTATTTCACCCTCTTTCTGAACAGTTATATAGGGAGAAAAATATTTGTCTATGCCTCCGAAATGGACAGCATGAGCTCTCCGGTAGATGAAATCGGTAGATTCCTGCAAAGGAGCAAAACAGATAACCGGTTGGTCTTTAATTTCCATGCTGCAAAGATATTGAAATGATGATTCAGTTGATGCAGTTGAGCATATCAGCGAGGATTTTTACCGTTTCAATCTCTTTTTGTTATCTTTGTCGTGACATTATTTAAACCCGCAATGCTGCTCACAAACACTTTCCTATTAACTGTTGTGAAGACCAATTCCGGTCCAACTCCCCTTAAAGGAGCCACGACAACCCAGCAGAAGGTAACAAAAGGAGCCAAAAC
>CAZDLO010000030.1:0-23979 GCA_964506325.1 uncultured Tangfeifania sp. | reverse complement strand
GGAGCCAAAACGACGCAGCAAAAGAGCACATCGGGTTCGAAAACAAAGCAACAAAATAGTACAGCAGTCACCAAAACAACCCAGCAAAAGAATACCTCCAGGGCAGTACAGACCTCTAAGCCTGCTCCCAGGGTTGAAAAGCCGCTCTCTGAAGAGGAAAAGCTCATCCAGGCTGCAGAGAAATACCATCAGCAAATATCCGGGAAAAAGACCCAGACTGTTGATCAGCAGAAAGCAGGATCAACCACGGTTACTCCCCAGGCAGCCAGCCAGCAGAATTATGTCGCTCCATCCAATATCACCCTGAAGGATGTTCAGCAAAAGGCAGGCAAAAACTCCAAAACAATACCACAGTCAGTCCAGCAGAAAGCTGGTGCGGCTTCAAAATTCTCGGTATCTAAAGTACAGCAGAAATCTTCCACCCAGAATAAGGCAAACGCTGTTGTTTTAATTGGCGAACAGGAAGATGGGTCAGGCAGGGACCTTTCTGTCAATATCTATACTGGTAACCCAGGAATTTACCGTACCGAGGGAGATACCCTGAACTTCTGGAGTTTCACCCCGGTAGCTGCTGATCCGGTCATTATGATGGCAGCAGTTGAACAGCCGGGCAAACCCTACGGATTTGAGGGTAACAAGATGCCGGCAACAGGCCAGGACTGGACTTTCTTTCTGGTCCTGATCGGTTGGTCTATTTTTGCTTCATTGCGGTTTGGCTTTTCAAAGTATATCGTCCATGTCTTCCAGAGCATATTTAATTATTCTGTGGCAACCCGCTTATACAGGGAGAGAGGGTACAGCGGTAATTTTGGTATGTTCAGGCTGAATCTGATATTCTTTCTTTTTGTCCCATTTCCTATCTACCTGATAGCCAAAGATAACGGAGTTTCTATGGGTGGATTTTCAGGATTTGAATTTTACCTGATTGTCTTCGCTGTTGTCAATGCTTATTTTCTTGTCAAATTGTTTCTCTATAAAATACTGGGATCTGTTTTTTCACAACGGGAAACCACCGGTGAGCTGGTCTTTAATATGATGCTCTTCAACAATGTATTGGGTTTGGTTTTGTTGCCCGTCGCCACAATACATGCGATGGTGCCTGGCTTTGGAATAGTTTCCCTCTTTTTAGTCCCGGGGATGATTGTGCTTTTCTACCTGATGTCTATCATCCGGAGTATATATTTTGCCATCAGAGAGGGTATTTCAATTTTCTATTTGATTTTGTACCTTTGTGCCCTTGAAATTCTTCCAATTCTTCTCGTAACAAAAATGGCAGTGAGTGCGTAAAAAGAGGGAGAGTAAAATTAATAAAAGTATAAAGAATTGAAAATCAAGAAAATATTAGTTACTCAGCCGGAACCGAATTTTCAGAATTCTCCGTACAATGACCTGGCTGCAAAGAACAATTTAAAGATCGATTTTCGTCCTTTTATTCACGTTGAGGGAGTACCGGCGAAGGATTTTAGGAAAGACCGGATCAATATTCTGGATTTTACAGCCGTTATTTTTAACAGCCGTACCTCCATTGATCATTTCTTTCGTATGTCTTTGGAAATGAGGGTGGTAATTCCTGATACCATGAAATACTTCTGTATATCAGAAGCTACAGCTCATTATTTGCAGAAATACATTGTCTACAGGAAACGCAAGATATTCTATGCTCCCGGTAAGTTTTCAGAACTGCTGGAGGTATTGATGAAACACAAGGAGGAGACATTTTTGATTCCGTTATCGGACATTCACAAAGATGAAGTTCCAGAAAAGATGACTTCTGCCGGATTGAATTTTAAGCAGGCCGTCATGTACCGTACTGTTTGCAGCGATCTGTCAGACCTAAAGGATGTTAACTACGATGTCCTTGTTTTCTTCAGCCCAACTGATATCAAGTCGCTGTTGTGCAACTTCCCGGAATTCAGGCAAAACGAAACCAAAATAGCAACATTTGGATACGCGACAGCAAAAGCAGTCAGGGATGCAGGCTTAAATGTGGATATTGAAGCGCCACTCCCGGAGACTCCATCTATGACATCAGCCCTGGACAAGTACGTTACGGAATTCAACAAAAATCATAAGTAGAAATTTGACCAATCAGGTTTCTCATACTTTTCGGAAAGAAGAGAAGTTATGCAGTAAGAAATTGATGGGGGAACTGTTTCTCTCAGGCAATAACCTATTGTGCTATCCCCTCAGAATTGTCTGGAAGACTTATGAGGTGCTACCCTCAGACTCTCCTTCCCAGGTGGGCTTTTCAGTTCCCAAACGTCTTTTCAGGCATGCCTCAGACCGTAACAGGCTGAAACGGTTATTGCGTGAGTCATACAGGCTTCAGAAGCACATTTTGTACGACGCCCTGAGTCACTCCGGTACCCGGATAGCACTGATGTTTGTTTACATCGCTACCGAACAACTTCCCTATTCAAAACTTGAACCTGCTGTTTCCAAAGCAATCCAAAAGATTATAAACCAGTTATAACGTGATAAAGGGCAAATCCTTCAATGTTCAGTTGCCGGATTTGCCCTTTATACACTCTTGATAACGAACTAACTAAAGTTCTGGTTATTTATTCGTTGTCCATGATATCCGACTGTGTCCGGACAGAATCTTCATGGATTAGCTGGAACAGAGCCTTGATAAAATTCTCATCAAGGCTGAGTTTAATGGCTAGTTTCTCACGGTCCTCCATGATCTGTGACCATCTGTTGATTTGAAGGGCAGTCACTTTGTTTTCTTTCTTGTACTGGCCTATTTGCCTTACAATGCTCATTCTTTGAGCCAGAACTTCCATGATTTCATGGTCGATGGTGTCGATACGCCCGCGCAGGTTTTCGAGTTTATTGTCAAACAGGGGATCATCTGAGCTTGCATACCTGATAACCAGTTTATCCAGGATTTTGGCCAGATCAGCTGGTGTAACCTGTTGATCCTTATCACTAAGGGCACAGGATGGATCGATATGCGATTCGAGCATAAGTCCATCCATACCGATATCGAATGCTTTCTGTGAAATTTCAAAAAGGTATTCCCTTTTTCCGGCAATATGGCTTGGATCACAGATAATGGGAAGATTGGGAAGGATACGCTTCAGTTCAATGACAGTCTTCCAGTTTGGATAATTGCGGTACTTTGTATCACTGAAGGGTGTAAATCCTCTGTGTATCGCCACCAGGTTTTTCAAACCTGCCTGGTTAAGCCTTTCAAGCGCGCCCACCCACAATTGAACATCAGGGTTAACCGGATTTTTTACCATGATGATCTGATCGGTACCTTTCAGCACATCGGCTATTTCCTGCACCACGAAAGGAGAGGCCGTTGAACGGGCTCCGATCCACATGACATCGACACCTGCTTTCAGGCATTCTTCAACGTGTTGAGCATTGGCGACTTCAGTGCCTGTGAGAAGCCCGGTCTCCTGTTTGACCAATTTAAGCCATTCGAGGCCAATGGATCCAACTCCTTCAAACATTCCCGGCCGTGTGCGCGGTTTCCATACACCACCACGGTATACAAAAACACGTTTGTCTTTGGCGAGTTCCCTGGCTGTGGCCAGTGCCTGTTCTTCTGATTCAAGACTGCAAGGGCCGCTGATCAGCAGGGGGTTGTCAATTGTTGGCAACCAATGGCTGATTGGCATTACTTTTAAGTTTGTTACCATTTTGCTTGTTATTTTTTGGTGTATAGTTTTACGATTGTTTCTTCATTTTTTGTCAGGGAAGTACTCTCTCCGCTTAAAACTGTCCTGATTTTGTTTGCCTCGCGGATAAGGTTGAGCAACTGGCTCTCATCCTTGTTTTTCAAGGCTTCTTTGAACTCCTTCAGATGGTGGATGTAGGCTGTGATAGCTTCAATAACGTAATCGTTATTCTGCCGGAATATGGGAGACCACATCTCCGGCGAACTTTTAGCCAGGCGAACTGTTGATTGAAATCCTCCGGATGCCAGGTCGAAAATAATACTGCCATCCTCTTTGGCAAGAACTGCATTGGCAAGCGCAAAGGCTGCAGCATGCGGCAGATGTGAAACAAAAGCAGTGGTGTGGTCCTGTTCGTCGCTACTCATGTAGGCGGTTGACATGCCGAGTGACTGGTACATTTTTTCCACCAGGGCAAGATGTTGCGGACGGCATTGTTCGTGATCACAGACAATTGTCAGCTTCCCTGAAAACAACCCGGACAGGGCTGCTCCCGGACCACTGTTTTCCGTACCTGCCATTGGATGGGTAGGCACATAGTTTCCTCGAAGCGGATGACTGGCTACCGATGCCACGATCTGCCGCTTGGCAGACCCGACATCAGCCACTGTCGTTGAAGGCGAAATCAGGTCGAGCACCCTGGGCAGTAATTCAATGATCCGGTCCACCGGTAGAGCCAGTAAAACAAGATCTGCTTCTTTGACTCCGGATTCAAAATCAGCTATCCGGTCGATTATGCCTAGTTTTCTGGCTTCTTCAGCATGTTCAGGCCTGTTGTCAACCCCGATGAGTTCGGTTGCAAAGCGGCTTTTCCTGAGGTCGATCGCCATCGATCCTCCAATCAGGCCCAATCCCACGACTGTTAATTTCATCTTCGGTGTTTTTTTAATCAGATCTATACCTTCACTTATCTTATACTTCTTAACTTTTCTTCAGTTTCAAGCGTTACATAAAAAAAGGTCCCCGACCGGAGACCTTTATGTATGTTATCGTTCTGTTTAAACAATGCCTTACTTGCCGATCTCCTGCTGAAGGACGGGATAATAAAACCAAAAATACAGTGCATTGTTCGAAATCATCGTATTACCTTATAATCTGTCGCAAAAATAGTAATTAAAATAACAATTGGAAGAAAAAGCGTTCAATTGTTTGAATAATTGCCAATACGGCATCAAAGCCGCAGCTGAAAGCAAATCATCAATGCCTTAATTTAGCTGGAATGCATATTGTAACAGCACAACATCCTTCAGCTGGTTTTTCATTCTTCCTGATCCTCGCCTCCGATATTCACTGGTAAAGCTAATCCTGATCTGGTTGGTTTATCTCCTGGAACTAAGGAAGGCTATTTTTTGATGCTTCAATCTTTACCTTGCCAACATCATCAGAAATTATCCCAATTTCAACCTCCGCCCTTGCTTTGCTTCTCGTTACGAGATAAACACCACAAAAGATCAGGATTGCTGAGAGTACCTTTACCAGGGAAAAGTGATCCATTCCGGCTGATATAGCTACAAATGAAGCAATCAGGGGCTGGATGTTGTTGTACATACTGATTGTGGTGGGACGGATACGTTGCTGCGCCATCGGAATCATCAGGTAGGTCAGGAAGGTAGCCATGAAAAGAGTGTAGATCATCTGAATTACAGCCGTTTTCTCAGGGTTTATATAGACCGGAGCCGACAAAACCTTTGGCAAATAAAAGGGAGTAACCAGGATGGAGGCATAAAGAAACAGCCATTTCATGATGGTAACGGGCGAGTACCTGGCTGTAAGAGGTTTGGTAAATACGAGGTAAAATGCGTAAATAATTGAACTGCCGAATACCATCAGGTTGCCAACAAGATTGCTTTGGTGCGCTGTAGATCCCTGGTGTCCATTGTAAACCAAGAGGATAGCACCTGATGCCCCAACAAGGATTCCTGAAATCTTTAGAAGAGAGATAGGTTCCTTCAGCATGATGGCTGCAAAAATCATGGCAAAAAGCGGTCCGCTTGTAATTATGATGGATGCGTCAACCGGAGAGGTCATGTTCAGTCCGGTAATGAAAAGCCCCTGGTTAAAAATCACACCGCAAAATGATCCGAGGAGCAAGAAGCCATGATCCTTAAAAGGCACTTTTTCATTTGTGATAAAAAGGGAGGCAATCCAAAACGCTGCTGCCCCAAAAAGAATACGGGACAGTGTAAGTCCTTCCGGGGATATCCACACCGGTAAGAGTGATTTCGAGAGTGGAATGTTGATCCCGAAAATCAAAGTTACCGCAAACATGATGAGATGACCGGTTTTTCTATTCTTTGGCATAGTGCATAAAACTGTTGACTTTCTTTTCCTGTATTCAGGATGGAATGAAATTGTATTCCGAAGAGGTCAAAAGTAAATTTTAATCACGGATTAAAAAAAGCAGGCCGCGGAAGGTTCTGCAGGTTGTAAAGCGGCGTTACAGGATTTTTCAGATGAGAAGCCGGACTGCCGACTGATCCGCAAACCAGTATAGTTCGCCTTTGTCAGGATAAATGAATCCGGCAGGAAGCTTTTTGGCTTTTCTGCCATTTAAATTTATCTCTGACAATCGTTCAGCTTTGTTGGCTCCGGTTACCAGGAAACAGATTCTGGCGGAGTTGTTAATGGTCCTTCCGGTCAGCGTAATCCTCGGTTGATTGGTGACAGGGTGAAATGCCACATCACATATTTTCCTGGACTTCAATAATTCAATCTGGTTTGGGAAAATTGAGGCCGTATGTCCGTCTTCCCCCATGCCCAGCAGTAAAAGATCAAATTTCGGCAGGTTATTTCTTGAATTTAATTCCCTGTTGATCAGTTCACCATAATTTTCTGATTCTTTCAGGGGATTCTCCTCTCCCCTGATCCGGTGTATATTTTCTGCAGGTATGGTAATTTGAGAGAAAAGCAATTTATTGGCTACTCCATAATTGCTTTCCGGATCATCAGGATGTACCATGCGCTCGTCTACCCACCAGAAGTGGATTTTTTGCCAACGGACAGAATCTGTATACTTTGATGCCAGGGCTTTAAACAGCAAATTGGGAGTTGAACCTCCCGATAATGCAATGTGGAACCGGCTTCCCCTGGAAAGTGCTACCCAGCTCATTATCATATCACTGACGCGATCTGCGAGATCTTCAGGATTCTTGAAAGCCTTCAGAGTTCCTTTCATCTGTTTGTAATTTTTTTTATTTGCCAGATTGAATACCCAGTAATCATTTTTGGTTGGACCCGACATGTCGGGATGGGTATTTCATTCCTATTAGCCATTTTTAATTATTTGAAAATCAGAAAGTAACTATGAAACATTAATTACGGTGCGATCCAGGTTCAAATCAGATTTGAACAGATTGTTCTACTACGTGCGAAAAATACAAATTGTAACCTGATCGCTTCCCTGGATAATCCCGGTATTTATAACTCACAATATTCACCATCGTTGGTCAGGTTTTTGCAGGGTCTCCGCCAGGAACCATTGTCAATCAGGACATCTACTATTTCAGGTCCCCAGGTACCTGCAGGATATCCATAGACAGGAATTTCCGGGTTGTTTTTCCAGGCATTGAGAATTGGGTCAACATACTCCCACGCTTTTTCAACGGCATCACTGCGGGAGTAAAGTGTTGCGTCACCCTGCATGCAATCCAGCAGCAGCCTGCTGTAAGCCGAGGGGAGGTAAACATTTGAAAGTTCAGCGTAGTGAAAATCCATATTCATGTTCTGAACCCTGAACCCGGCACCGGGAACTTTCATACCCAGTTTAAGCAGAACACCTTCATCAGGTTGAATCCTTAATACCAACTGATTGTTTACATGATCATTATTAAATTCGTATTCAAACAGGTGGTGAGGTGTACTCTTGAAATGGATCACCACTTCGGTAACCCTGGTTGGCAATTTTTTTCCGGTACGAATGTAAAACGGAACACCTGACCATCTGAAATTGTCGATAAACATTTTCAGTGCCACAAATGTTTCGGTTTTTGACAGGGGGTCAACTCCTTTTTCACTGCGGTAACCATTGATTAATTCCCCTCCGATATGTGAGGTGGAATATTGGCCGCGAAAGACTTGCCGCGGAACATCAGATTCAGTGATCGGCCTGAGCGACTGGAACACTTTCAGCATTTCATTCCTGATGGCATTCGCCTCTATTACAACGGGAGGCTCCATGGCAATCAATCCAACTAGTTGCATGAGATGGTTCTGAACCATGTCTCTCAAGGCTCCTGACTGATCATAATAGCCTCCACGTTCTTCTACGCCCAGAGTCTCAGCAGAGGTGATCTCAACATGATGAATGAAATTCTGGTTCCAGATGGGTTCGAAAATTCCGTTGGAGAACCTGGTTACCAACATATTCTGCACTGTTTCTTTGCCCAGGTAATGATCAATGCGATACAATTGCTCTTCTGTGTAATAGGCGAGTAACTTGCTGTTGAGCTCCCTTGCGGAAGAAAGACTTGTCCCAAAGGGTTTTTCGATAATGATTCTTTTAAAGCCGGATTTCAAATCATTTAAGCCGGTCTCAGCTAAAATTTGCGGAATAACCTGGTACAATGCCGGGGGTGTAGATAAATAAAAGATATAATTTGCCGGTATGGAAAGCTCATTTCCCAATAACTCCAGCCTGGATTTGAGGTGTCGGTAGTCACTCGCATCAGAGGTTTCAAGTGATTGATAAAACAGAGTTCTCATAAAATCTTCTTTATGACCATGGTTCTTTTGTGAAGATTCAGGTAAAAATTCCCTCATTTTTTCCCTGAAAGAATGATCCGATAGTTCTGTCCTGGATACACCCAGTATCGCAAATTTTTCCGGCAGAAGTTTCTGAAGGTAAAGTTCAAAAAGTGCCGGAATCAGCTTTCTCTTTGTCAGGTCGCCGGAGGCACCAAAAATTATAAGTATAAGTGGTTCAGTGTTTTTCATATGCGTATAACTTGTTTTTCATGGGTAGCCTTGCCTGTCCCGATTCGATGCACAACCTCTCTTGAATTTCCATCCTGATGTATGGCCGTTTGTTCATGTTTGTGTCATTTAAGGGCGATTCATTGGAACAATATTAGGATAATACGAAAGCAGGAACAATACGTTTCCAGTCCATCTGAACATTTAGCTATCCAGGCAGTTCATATTGTCCAGGCGGCAGAAGATTAAACGCCTTATTCAAAGAACCATAAGAATGAATAATTCTTGATTATGAACTTGTTAAAATGCGGATCTGTACCTGGAATTATCTTCTGCCATCAGTGACAGGTAGGAATCATACCTCGAAGACGAGATGATTCCCTTTTCTACGGCCTCCTTGACTGCACATCCGGGTTCATGCAGATGTGTGCAGTTGAAAAATCTGCATTTGTCGAGGAATCTGAAAATTTCGCGAAAATAGTGGGATATCTCGGTTTTCTCCATATCGATCACTCCGAAACCCCTGATTCCGGGAGTATCGATCAGGTAGCTGTCTGATGAAAGAATGTGCATTTCAGCAAATGTCGTGGTATGTTTGCCTTGCTGGTGAGATTCGGATATTTCATTGGTTTTAAGCCGCAGGGAGGGATTCAGGCAGTTCAGAAGAGAAGACTTCCCAACACCGGAATGGCCCGAAAAAAGGGTTGTCTTGCCCTGAAGATGGTCGAGCAGCAGATTTATGTTGTAATTTGTTTTTGCTGAGACCCTGAAACAACTGTAGCCAATTGCCTCATAGATATTTACCAGTTCATCCAGCCTCTTCAGATCGGTTTTGTTGTAAAGATCTATCTTGTTGAAGACTATTCCTGCAGGAATCCGGTATGCTTCTGCAGAAATGAGGTACCTGTCAATAAACCCGGTAAGGGTTACGGGAAAGTTAACTGTCACAATCAGGAAAAGCTGATCCACGTTCGCCGCAATTATCTGACTTTCCTTGGAAAGGTTCGATGATTTACGAATGATATAATTTTTCCTGGGTTCTATTTCGTAGATTACTCCGCATCTCCCGTTTGGGGTCGTTTCATCGTCCTGAATTTCGTATTTGATCCGGTCTCCTACTGAAACAGGATTGGTGGTCCTGACGCCTTTCATCCTTAACTTGCCCTTGATCCGGCAGTCAATGATTTCACCATCATCATTTTTGACAGTGTACCAGCTACCGGTTGAACGAATTACAAGGCCTTTTTCCAAGCTGAGAATATTTATTCTCAAAAGTAGCTAAAATGCTTCAATCTGCGGGCATTTGTTTTTGTGCTGGTAAGAATGAAAAATTGGTACCTGGTAATTTTATCCGCTTTTTGTGCTTATGAAGCCAGTTTTAAGGACCTTTTAGGAGGAACAAGTGAAAGGAATCAAGCATAATTTTTTTCCCCGGATATTCTTCCTGTTTGAATAATTCGCAAAAATTGCCGGGAATAGTTTGTATAATTGCCTTTTTCAGATTGTTGCAGAACAATGCAAATCAATTTCATTTTTTACCTGTTGAAATGAATCAATGAGCTTTTATTACCTTTGAGGGCTCAGATATGATTAAAAAGTAATGCTATATATTGTATGAAAACGAACCGGATTTTAAAAGCCGCTCTGGCAATGTCGATCGTTGTGATCATGGGATTGTCATTCTGGAGTTTCCGAACTGACCAGAAGAACTTTGAGATTTCCAGGAACCTTGATATTTTCTATACACTTTTTCGTGAACTGAATATGTTTTATGTGGATGAAATCCAGCCTGAGAAACTGATAAAGAGCGGTATTGACGACATGCTGGAATCACTTGATCCCTATACGACCTATATCCCGGAAGAGGACATGGACGACTTCAAATTTATGACTACCGGCGAATACGGAGGCATAGGCTCCCTCATCAGCAGAAGGGGTGACAATGTTATTGTAGCTGAGCCTTACGAAGGCTTTCCTGCTCAAAAGGCCGGACTAAAAGCGGGTGATATATTTCTTGAACTGGATGGAGTACCTGTGAATAAATCCACGGTAGAGGAGGTATCTTCCAAACTCAAGGGCCCGGCAAAGAAAGTACTTAGACTGAAGATGCAACGTCCGGATGTAAAAAAACCATTTAATGTTGAACTGGTGCGCGAGGAGATCAAGATTGATCCGGTTGCCTATTCTGGAATGCTTGACGCCAAAACCGGCTACATCCGGCTATCAAGTTTTACTGATGGCTGTGCCGACCGGGTAAAGGAATCCTTCCTTGAACTAAGGGACAAGAAGGGAGCTACCTCCATCCTCCTCGATCTCCGTTCAAATCCCGGAGGTTTATTGGGTGAAGCTGTAAAAATGGTCAACCTGTTCGTAAGACAGGGTGAAGAGGTGGTCAGCACCAGGGGTAAAGTTGCCCAGTGGGACAAAACCTACCGTGCAACCGAGCAACCAATCGATACAGTGATGCCTTTAATTATAATGGTCAACAGGGGTTCAGCCTCGGCATCGGAAATTGTCGCCGGGGCGCTTCAGGATCTCGACAGGGCCGTGATTTTGGGAAAGAGAACATTTGGCAAGGGGCTTGTCCAGACCACAAGGGATCTGAGTTACAACACCAAGCTTAAGGTGACAACGGCAAAATATTACATTCCCAGCGGGCGGTGCATCCAGGCCCTTGATTATTCTCACCGCAACAAGGATGGAAGTGTGGGTGCAATTCCGGATTCCCTGATTCATGAGTTTGCCACAAAAAAAGGAAGGAAGGTGTTTGATGGGGGAGGCATAGCCCCTGATGTTAAAATGAACCAGGACACTTTGTGTGATCTGGCTTTCAAACTGATACAGGACAACATTATTTTTGATTTTGCCACAAAATTTGCAGCAACGCATCCTGCCATTTCAGCACCGGATCAGTTTTTTGTGGATGATCATATCTTCAATGATTTTCATGACTTTCTCCTTTCCAAACCATTTTCATACACCTCCAGGAGTGAAATTGCGCTGAAAGAGCTGATTGAAACAGCAAAAAAGGAACGCTCCTACGATGAGACCAAAACGGAGTTCGATGCCTTGGGTAAAAAATTAACCAGGAATGTTGAAGCAGATCTGATGAAATTCAAAAAGGAGGTGTCCAGTATTATGGTCGACGAGATTGTTTCCCGATATTATTATCAGAAGGGTGCAATTGTTGCTTCTTTCCGCGATGACAGTGATATTGAAAAGGCGAAGAATATCCTGGCAGACAGAAATGAATACACCTCAATCCTGGAGGTGGTTCCGGCTTCAAAACCAGCAAAAAAATAGCCCCTGAGGAATTCAGAGGCTTTATTTAAAGTTTGTTTTTTTTAACGGAAAAAGTTGAATTCACTGGGATATATTATTGATAGGCTTATCAGGAAAATGATGATCAGTGCCAAAGTGAGGAAGAACAGCGCAATCCCGACTTTGTATCTTTTGTTGCTCTTGACTAATTTCTGAATGGCAATAATTTTTGTGATCTTGTCTGCCATTTTTTTCAGGGCCATCTGATCTTTGACGATATAATCGTAGGCTCCGTGTTTCATGGTATTGATGGCAACATCAACACTATCTTGCCCAGAAAGAAAAATAAATTCAATTTGAGGGTGTATTTTTTTTGTAGCCTTAAGTACCTCTATCCCGTTCATCCCTTCCAACAGGTAGTCCTGGATGATAATATCAGGTTTCATGCTAATATTTTTCATACACTCCTCACCACTCAGGAAACTCTCGATACGGCTAAATTTTTTTGAGTTTAAATAGTTGACAACCAATTTGTTGTAAACAGGGTTGTCTTCCACAATAAAGATCAATGGGTCTGTTCGTTTTTGCATAGTTGTCAAATAATTATTCGATTGTCAGGCAGCGACTAAATCACATTTCTTCCCTAGGTTAACATAGTAAACAAGCGTACGTAAATATATTAAAATCTAACTAAATAATTATCTCTCCCACAGAGATTTTTTATTGTTAAATCCTACCAGTAATTCTGAGTGGGATGCTTATGATCGTTCGCAAAATATTACTATTTTAGCGGAGGTGATCACAAGATCAATGAATAATTGTGTTTCGGTGATCTCTTTACAGTTTCGGATCAAATTAAATTTCTACGATATGAAAAATCTAACTCTTTTGCTCTTAATTGGTGTTGTTTCGCTTGTTGGTTGTAAGACTCAAAAAATTGCACCCAAGCCACTGCCTGTTCCCCAGGAGACTGCGGCACCGGCTACTTCTGCACCCGCCGCCAAACCTGCCAAATCCGGCAATGTTTCTTCGAAAGAAGAAAGGTTTTCTACAGCTCAGGGAGAAACGTCCAATTACGGTTCCAATAAGTTTTTTGTTATCCTGGGAAGTTTCTCTGTTCTGGAAAATGCCAAACGTCTGAAAGAGACCCTGAAATCAGAAGGATTCAACCCCGTGATTTTGATGAACGAAAGCGGGATGTACAGGGTTTGTGGGAACAGCTATGGAGAAGAAGCTGCTGCACGTTCTAGAATTGCTGAAGTGAGAGAAAAATATTCCAAATACAATGATATCTGGTTATTGATTAAGAAGCAGTAAAAAGGCAGTTTGCTTCTTTTGATTGTTGACAATTAAACAAGATAAAATGGTGTGATGCGGTGGAAACTTTTCTTCTTGCTTTGCACCATTTGTTTTGCTAAGGAAATTTCCGCGCAAGGCAGATTTGACAGGTGGGTGAATCCGGTTATAGACTCCTCTTATATTGACAGCTACTACAAAGATCTCATTCTCAGGATTTATTGGTCGCAGAAATATTCCACACAAACTATTGGAGATAGTGGGGAGAATCTTAAATTGTCTTACCGTCCTTCCAATGGCTACGCTTTGGGAGCCGGATTTACCTATAAATTTGTTACCATAAATCTGGGGTGGATTTTTCCCTTTGCAAAGCCGGACCCTGACCGGTATGGGGGGTCAGAGCGCCTGGATCTCCAGGCACACTTGTACCTTAGAAGGTTCTACGTTGATTTTTTTACCGGTTATTACAAGGGCCAATACCTGACCAACACAAATGATTTGCTACCCGACTTTTACCCTGTTGGGCAGTATTATGTACGTCGCGATCTTCGTACCTATTCCTTAGGAATGGGAGTATATACCAATTTCAATCCCGGGAAATTCAGGTTTGAGGCTCCGTTTATTCAAAATATGAAACAAAAGAAAAGTGCCGGTGCGCCAACAGCAGGCTTTGAAGCCTATCGGGTCGGTTCCCAGGCAGATTCCTCCTTTGTTCCGAAGGATTTAGCAGGAAATTCATTTTTTGACGGCAAGGATTTTTACCGATGGGAAATCTTAACTTTTAATATAACGGCAGGATATGCTTACAATTTTGTTGTGCTGAAGGATTTTTTTGTATTCCTTTCTCTAAATGGCAGTATTGGCCTTGGTTATAACCACCTTTACCTGATAAATTCAGATACGGCTAATCGAATCAGTTCAAACAAGGGAATCAGCAGCAGGTTTGGGATTGGATATCAGAAA
Source organism: uncultured Tangfeifania sp. (assembly GCA_964506325.1). Classification (GTDB taxonomy): domain Bacteria; phylum Bacteroidota; class Bacteroidia; order Bacteroidales; family Prolixibacteraceae; genus CAINVV01. The sequence goes on along the minus strand of CAZDLO010000030.1, from coordinate 9,859 downwards.
GACCGGCTTTTCATAGGGGCTTCATGGATCAGCTACCAACTTTTCTCACCAACTGCCATCCCAGGGACTTATATCCAATGGAATCCCGGTGTTCTGCGCTTTAACATCGCCTACCGGATTGTTTTGAAGAAGGGTTTGGATGTTCGGGCAAATAAACGGAAGACTTAGAACACTGATGTGACAGAAAACCAAAAGAGACACCTGTTTGGTGTCTCTTTTGGTTTTCTGATATTTTGAATTAAGCTTTCAGATTGTAAGAATCTCTTTCTCTTTGGCCTGTAGCATGATATCTATCTTTTTTGCATAGGTATCGGTTAACTCCTGGATCTCTTCAACCGCATTTTTTTCCTCGTCTTCGGATATCTCTTTCTCTTTCAACAGTTTCTTGAGGAAATCATTTGCGTCCTTGCGGGCAGATCTGACGCTCACCTTAGCAGTTTCACTTTCTTTGTGTGCGTCCTTTACAAGGTTGCGTCTCCGCTCTTCGGTAGGAACCGGAACATTGATGCGGATGATTTCTCCATTGTTTTCAGGATTGAATCCCAGGTTTGAATTGATAATAGCTCGTTCAATGGTGTGAATCATCTTTTTCTCCCAGGGCTGGATGGCAATTGTCCTGGCATCGGGAGTGCTTATATTGCATACCTGTGGCAGCGGTGTCATCGCTCCATAGTATTCGACCTGAACACCTTCAATCATCCTTGGGGAAGCTTTACCGGCCCTGATATGAGCCAGTTCATTGTCGAGATGTTTCAAGGCGTGCTCCATCCTCTCGATGGTTTCATCCATTAACATTTGAATTTCCTCGTTCATATACAATATATTTTACGACTTTAAAAAGATAAAAATATAAATTTAAAAGTTGTTAAACCTCAATGATTTTAGAAAGTTCGAAAAAGAATATTGAAGGCAATCATTCCAAATACCTTGCCTGACTGTTTGAAGGCCACTATGGCATTTCGCAGCAAAAGAATGAGAGACCAGTAAAAGCTGGTGGGTCTATTCGTTGTATACGTAGGTGCCCAGTGGTTCACCATGAACAACTTTCAGTAAACTGCCTTTTTTGTCCATGTTGAAAACAATGACTGGCAAGTTGTTTTCCTTGCAAAGTGTTGTGGCAGTGAGGTCCATAATCCTCAGGCCCCTGGAGTATATCTCATCGAAAGATATCTTATCAAATTTTACCGCATCTGGATCTTTTTCGGGGTCAGCAGTAAAAATACCATCAACCCTGGTTCCTTTTAACATAACATCAGCTCCCACCTCAATGGCTCGCAGGGACGCAGCAGTATCGGTAGTAAAAAATGGATTGCCGGTCCCGGCTCCGAAAATAGCTACCTCACCTTTTTCTAAGGCTTTAATAGCCAATTCTTTGGTATAGAATTCTCCAATTGGCTGCATGGCGATTGCAGTCAGGACCCTTGCTTTGATTTGGAGTGATTCAAGGGCAGAGGCCAGGGCAAGGCTGTTTACGACGGTTGCCAGCATTCCCATCTGATCTCCCTTGCAACGGTCGAATCCTTTGGATGTACCACTCATTCCTCTGAAGATATTTCCGCCGCCAATGACAATTCCAACTTCGATCCCGATGGAGATTAGTTCCTTGATTTGGAGGGCGTATTCGGTAAGAACTTCCGGATCAATACCGTGTTGAAATTTTCCCTGTAGAGACTCGCCTGACAATTTCAGGACTACCCTGTTGTACTTTATCATTTCAATAGTTATTTGCGAGAGATTTGGTGACTAAATTTATTGTTTTTCAGTATGTTAAGTCGAAATTTAACTGCCGGTGTATTTCCTGGTTCAGAACATCCTCCGTCGAGCGATTTTATACAAATTTAAATTAAAAAAGAATGATATCAAACCATTTGAGATGGCACTTCACCATAAAAGAATACTTCCGGTCCAAAAAAAAACCTCCAATAGGAGGCTTTTTTTTTCAGGGGGAACTATGATTAAACGTTCAAAGTGAATCGCTTGATCTCAGTGACTTTAAGGTCTTTGTCGATGCTTCCGAGATATTGGCGGATAGTCATCTTGTTGTCTTTAACAAAGTCCTGATTCATGAGGGTACTTTCCTTGAAGAATTTGTTCAATGCACCCTGTGCAATTTTGTCGAGCATATTTTCAGGCTTGCCTTCCAGGCGGAATTTTTCCTTGGCAATCTTTAATTCCTGTTCAACAACAGCCGGAGAAACGTCATCAACATCAATAGAAACCGGACTCATTGCAGCAATTTGCATAGCAATGTCTTTACCGACCTGTGCATCTACCGGTTTGTTGAAGCCAACCAGTGTGGCAAGTTTGTTTCCAGGGTGAATGTAAGGAACTACAAAGGCAGCAGCAATGCATTCATAGAATGGCAATTCAATTTTCTCTCCTATGATACCTGTTTGTTCTAATACCTGCTCACCGATGGTACGGCCTTCAAGAATAAGAGCTTTTACCTCCTCAAGGTTATTGCTTTTGTGAGCTATTGCTTCATCAATTAATTTATTGGTAAGAGCGATGAAGTTGGTGTTTTTGGCTACGAAGTCCGTTTCACAGTTTAGAGACATGACTGCCCCGAAACTATGGTCTGCAGATACCTTTGCAAGAACAACACCTTCAGCGGATTCCCTGTCGGCACGTTTGCTCGCAATCAGTTTACCTTTTTCACGGATGATCTCAATAGCACGGTCAAAATTGCCTTCGGCATCGGTCAAAGCATTTTTGCAATCCATCATTCCTGCACCTGTCGCTTTACGCAGTTTAACTACATCAGCAGTACTAATTTCCATCTCAAAAAATATTGGGAGTTTTGTTTTTAAATAATTGTTTTTCCGGGGCTAAAGGAACAAAATCAGATTATCCCCTTTTTGCCGGAAGGTTGAAGGACGAGTTGATTATTTCAATTCTTCTTCATCTTCAACGACCTCGTCATCCTCCAGAATTGCTTCCAGCTCTTCATCGAGAATTTCCTCCTTGTCGTCTACTTCGAGCTCTTCATCATCTTCAACGATGATTTTGGCAACAGCCTTACGACCTTTTTTCAGGCTTGTAAGTGGCTTTTCGTCGGTCTCATCCTTTTCCCGTTCGACTTTTCTGTCTGAAAGACCATCTTTGATTGCCTCGCACATAACGCCCACTATCAGATCAATAGATTGTGATGCGTCATCGTTTGCCGGAATAACGAAATCGATTCCATTAGGATCAGAGTTGGTATCCACCATTCCAAAAATTGGAATACTAAGGCGTTGTGCTTCACGTACCGCAATTTTTTCCTTCATCACGTCTATGATAAAGAGAGCTGCAGGTAAGCGTGTCAGGTCCACAATGGAACCAAGTATCTTCTCCAGTTTGGCCCTTTGGCGGGTGATCTGAAGTTTTTCGCGCTTGGAGAGGTTGTCCCAGCTTGAATCCTTGATCATTTTGTCGATGGTAGACATCTTCTTAACAGCCTTGCGGATAGTAGGGAAGTTGGTGAGCATACCACCAGGCCAGCGTTCAACCACATAAGGCATGTTAACAGCTGATACTTTCTCGGCAACGATTGTTTTCGCCTGTTTTTTTGTAGCAACAAACATTACTTTGCGGCCTGAACGGGCGATTTGTTTGAGTGCATCGGCAGCTTCGTCAATCTTTACAATTGTTTTTTGCAGGTCGATGATGTGGATCCCGTTCTTCTCCATGAAGATATAGGGAGCCATGCTTGGATTCCATTTGCGTTTGAGGTGTCCGAAGTAAACGCCTGCATCCAGCAATTGCTTAAATTCTGTTCTTGGCATAATAAATTGTTTACTTTCTGTTCAGTCAATCCCCAGGTAGTCCGCAAAAGGAGTCCTGAGAATTTAGATGCTAAACCTGTTATTAAAAATAAAAAGTGCTTTAATCGATTAACGTTTAGAGAACTGGAATCTCTTGCGTGCTTTTGGACGACCCGGTTTTTTACGTTCAACCTCGCGTGGGTCACGTGTCAGGAAGCCAGCAGCTTTTAATTTAGGACGAAATTCCGCATTAATTTTTAGCAGTGCACGGGAGATGCCCAGGCGCAATGCCTCAGCCTGACCTGTTATACCACCTCCGTCAAGATTGACTTTGATGTCGTATTGCCCGGCAACTTCGCAAAGGTTCAGCGGTTGCTGAACTACATATTGCAGGGTACCAACGGGGAAGTACTCGTTCAGTTCTCTTTTGTTGATGGTAATATTTCCTTTGCCTTCAGTAAGATATACACGGGCAACAGCAGTTTTTCTTCTGCCCAGAGCGTTAATAACTTCCATGATTCTTATCTAATATTGTCAAGGTTAATAACTTTTGGCTGCTGGGCCATCTTATCGTGCTCAGCTCCAACAAAAACATGCAAATTGGTAAACAGGCGGGCACCAAGACTGTTCTTGGGCAACATTCCCTTAACCGCTTTTTCAACCATACGTGCAGGATGTTTTGCCATGAGTTCTTCAGCAGTCTGAAAACGCTGACCTCCCGGATACCCGGTGTGACGTATGTAAACTTTGCCTTTCAGCTTGTTTCCGGTTAAACGAACTTTTTCCGCGTTGATAACGATAACATTGTCACCGCAATCCACGTGAGGAGTGTAACCTGCTTTGTGCTTGCCTCTGAGTACTATAGCAATCTTACTTGACAATCTACCCAGAATTTGGTCTGTGGCATCTACCACTACCCATTCCTTTTGTACCGTTGCTTTGTTAAGCGATACGGTTTTGTAACTTAAAGTGTCCAATTTCGGTTCTTTTTATAAAGTGATACAATCCGTTGTTTGTCGGTTCACCTGTCGAATTTTCGCTGTATCAGTTCACCGAGTTCCACTATTCGGCAAATTTTGCTAAGGTTGATACCGCTTCCAATCCATACAACGACAAATTAGGATAAAATCGGGACTGCAAAAGTAGCGTTTTTTTTGAAAACAACAACTTCGTCAAAAAAATAAGTGGAACAATATCAGGGATTAATGATTCTTTTGAAGGGTTGGACTTCTCAGGTGGTACCCTTTTTGACCAGGAAGGAAAGATTGATCATCAGGTAAAGACCTGCACTGTTGGAAAATCTTCCGGTATTGGGATTGTAAAACAGATCACTGACCATTCCGAATTTGCTTTTTCCGAAGATGATATGGTCGTAACTGTAGGAGAAAACCAGCAGTCTGTTATGCGGCGTGGAAATGGTGGATGTTGTAACAGCGTTTTGGTACAGTTGATTTCCCATCGGGGCGAAGAAATTCTCCCCTTGCCAGTAACCGGATGAGAAAGTTCCATAATCCGTATTCATGGCAGTCTGCAGGAAGAATCCAATTCCACTCTTCCCAGGCAGCATAGTTTTGTTCTGGGGATAAGTTGATTGCAGAAAATTGAATTCCAGTCGTCCGGATTTAATGAGTGAACCACCCGTCTGGTATTCGTATCTCAGTCCTTCTGATAAAACAATATTGGTTTCTGCCAGACCTGGATCGATATCAATTTCCCCTCCTTCGTGAAGCCCATGGAAAATGATGGGCAACGAAAGTTTCTTTTTTTCATTCTGAAACAACACAACCGAACCGGCGGTTCCGAATACTATCCTTTCCTTGAAGGGGTCGCCTCTGAAGATCATCTTTTGCCAGTCAAGCCAGCAATCAACATTCCACTTGTCATAGATTATTTTCCCCTGAATACCGGCTTCTGGTTTGTCAATGAGGATATGTTCGCTGTCCAGGACAGGTTCCGGCAGTCCATGGTTAAGATCCTGGTTCAGGTTTCCCATCCTGAAAGTGATATGCCCGGTTGGCTTGTAAATGGCAGAAAACCATGGGAAAAACGTGTATTTCTCCAGGCCGTGAAAGGACAAGGCATGCACACCGAGTTCCATCCTGAATTTTTTATCCGGATAATAGACCAGTTTGGGTCGGATCCATGTCCCCGGCAGGGTGTATCCGTCCACAATCTTGCTCATGTATTCGTTGTTTTTGTAAAAATTAAGGTTGTTGATTTCGACCCTCAGGGTTCCGGTAGAATCGGACTCTATCTGTTCGTTGGCAATCAGAGTGCCTGAATTTTGCTGGGCAAATGCACCGGATGAGACCAGCATCACGAAAAGAAGCACGAGAAGTCCCGGGTTGGGGAATATTCTATGGTAACCGGTACAGGATGAAATTGTGCTATAGTGACTTCGTGGCATTGTTTTGTTTTTTAGAATTTAATCCGGTATGTTTCCGGGTAAAAGTTACTTCCTGACAAGTCGGTCGTACAGGAAGAGTGCAACCATGGATGCAATTCCAATCCCGGTTATCACCATCCAGATGGAAGAAGGGTGATATTTATCCCATAAAAATTGGGTAAACTGATCGCTACTCATTCCCATTTTCTGTGCTGCAGCATAAAGGTAGTCATTTTGTGAAAAATGCCCGCTGATCGAAGGTATCTGGAAGTTTCGGGAAACAGCTTCGCGTTGGGCAAGGGATATTTTGTCAGACATTCCCTCATAAACGTTTCCTGAAACAAAACCCGCAAACAGGGAGCCAATGGCAACCGGAATAAAGGAACATCCCATGTAAAGGGCTGTTTTATCTGGCGGAGCAATCCTGCCGATGTATTCCGTGATCTTGGGTGAACTGGACATCTCTCCAAAAGAAAAGAGCAACAGGAACAAGAGTACTAAAAATCCGTTTTGGGTTGAGAAGCACAACCCCATGGCGACTGAGGCAATCAGAATTCCTGCGGTCATCACCCTTAAGGGTTTGTATCGCATTACAATTGCAGAGACGACAATCTGCAGCAGGATGATAAAGCCTGCATCGGCATTTACTATCAGTTCGGCAGGGATTGTACCTTCAGGTGTGCCCAATCTTGCTGCCAGCCAGGGCCAGGAAGAGTTCAGAAAATTGTAAACTGTGTGGGTATCCCCCCATTGGTCAATAAAAACCGGAAGAGATAGAAAAAGTTGGTAGTACATGGTCCAGAAACCGGCAATAATCATCAGAAAGAGGAAAAACCGCCAATCAGACAGGGCCTCCAGGATATTGCCAAAAAGCCTTTTGAGTTCACCGGTTATGGTAAGGGACCGGTACTCATTAGTTTTATTGGTTGGTTCTTTAAACAGGAGAATCAGCAGTACGAAGTTGAAGGCTATTACCGCTGCGGAGGCGAAGAAAACATAATCCCATGCATATTTCCTGAAAAAGCTGGTTACGAACGGGCCTACAAATGCACCAATATTTACCATCATGTAAAAGATGCCGAACCCAATGGAGGAGGTCTCCCCATTGGTTGTTTTGGCTATTGTTGCGGAAATGATTGGTTTGAAAAGAGCAGCACCGACTGCCAGGAACAGGTACAAAACAAATACTGACGTATAGGTATGAAACAGCGGCATCATCAAGAATGCCAGGGTATACAGGCTGTAGGCGATAAACAGTGTTTTCCGGTAACCGATCCTGTCTGCAATGGCTCCGGTGATCAAGGGTAAAATATAAAGAATGGCAGTACCTACTCCCATCATCAGTCCTTTTTGGGTCTGGCTAAAGCCAAGTCCACCCTGGTCGGTTGATCCTGTCAGGTATAGGGCAAAAAGCATATAAAACCCATAAAACGCCCAACGTTCAAACAACTCCATGGCATTGGCATACCAAAAATTGGAGGGGAATTGTTTGAATAATTTTAATGTGGTCATCTGAAACCTGTTATTGTACGGTTCAAATGTAGAAATTTTTGCTGCACTTTTTTGCTGCAGGGACTGGTGAGTTTCACGGATTTTATGCCGTTTCTGCACCATATATTATATAGCAATACTTTCTGTCTCAAATTTTGGCAGTTGAATACCCGGTTTCAAAATCATTTTCCGGTTTATTCAACTTATCTTTGCCGGCACATACTATATATGGTATATGAAAACCAGACAAAAACCCGACTGGCTGAAGACCAGGCTTCCCAACGGGTCGAATTACAAAGAGGTGAAAAGGATTGTCGAGGGGCATCATCTCCATACTATTTGTTCCAGTGGCAAATGTCCCAATATGGGAGAATGCTGGAGTGCCGGTACTGCAACTTTCATGATTCTTGGTGAAATTTGCACAAGGTCATGTAAATTCTGCGCCACCTTTTCCGGGAAGCCGTTCTTGCCTGACGATGGAGAACCATTGAAAGTTGCCGAATCAATCCGGTTGATGGGACTTAAGCACGTCGTTATAACATCTGTTGACAGGGATGATCTTAAGGATGGGGGAGCAGGGCATTGGGCAGAAACTATAAGGGAAATACGTAGAGTAAATCCTGCCACCACAGTCGAAGTATTGATTCCTGATTTTGACGGGAATGCTGAGTTAATTTCCTTGATTTCTTCAGAAAAGCCTGAAATTATTTCCCATAACCTCGAGACGGTTGAGCGGCTCACCCCATTGGTCAGGAGCAGGGCAAAATACAGGACCAGCCTGGATGTGGTCAGAATGATTGCCTCTTCCGGAATTTTCACCAAATCAGGGATCATGGTTGGTTTGGGAGAATCTTATGGAGAGGTTTTGCAATCGATGGATGATCTGAGATCAAACGGATGTGAGATATTGACCATCGGCCAGTACCTGCAGCCAACAAAAAACCACCTGGAGGTTGCAGAATATATAACTCCCCGAATATTTGAACAATACAGGACTGAAGGACTGGCACGTGGATTCAGTGTTGTTGAAAGTGCACCGCTGGTTCGTTCATCCTATCATGCGGAAAAACATTTGATTACCCGAAGTTCGTCATGAGGAGCATAAATTTTACGGATCTTGGTCTTGCAGAATATGGCACGACTTGGGAGTTGCAGGAGTCGCTGATGGGAGAAATTATCGAACGTAAGCAACTTAACCAGAAGCTGCCGGATGCCGAACGTATCAAAACGGGAGGAAATCTCCTTTTTGTTGAACATCTCCCTGTGTATACCCTTGGGAAAAGCGGAGTGCAGCAAAATCTCTTTCTGAACAGCACAGAGCTTGCAGAGAGGCAGGTAAGCTTTTACAAAACCAACCGTGGGGGCGATATTACCTTTCACGGTCCGGGACAGCTGGTTGGATATCCGATACTGGACCTGGAAAATTTTGAGATTGGACTACGGCAATATATCTTTTGCCTGGAGGAGATTATCATCCGGTCGCTTTCGCAGTATGGAATCACCGGTTCCCGTGATCCGGAAGCCACAGGTGTCTGGCTGGATTCCGGATTGCCATCTTCCCGTAAAATCTGTGCCATTGGGGTAAAAAGTTCACGTCATGTTACGATGCACGGATTTGCACTCAATGTAAATACCGACCTGGATTACTTCCGGCACATAAATCCATGTGGATTTTCAGACAAGGGCGTTACTTCCATGGGAAAGGAATTGGGAATGCCGGTCGATTTTGAAGAAGTTAAAAAAACGGTTTTATCCTGTTTTTTGTCAGTATTCGACGCTAAAGTTAATATTTGATTATCCTGAAAAGGCGGGACGAGGCGGTTTAATTGCCTTATTTTAGCTTTATTCAGCAACTAACACAAACATAATCAGATAATTAATCAGGAATAATATTTTTATCAAAAATATTATTTTCGGGCATTGTTGAGAGATAAAAGTATTTATCTTTGCACCCACGTTTAAAATTAGTTGATGGTTTAAATGCCAGCACATATTCGAACGAGGTTCTTTGAGTGCAGCAATGATTTTCCCGAATTAAGAAATTGATAAAGGAAACGAAGCGAAAGATTTTTGAAAAAACCGGATAGAATTTTTGGTTAAGAGAAAAAATAGCTTTAAATTTGCACCCTCTTGCGACTAAAAAATTGAGAAATTGATTTGATTTAGCAAGTTCAGAACACCCAACAGTTCATTGAAAGAAATTAAGAAGAGGTAAGAAGAGAAAGAGACTAGGTTT
>CAZDLO010000029.1:16255-36294 GCA_964506325.1 uncultured Tangfeifania sp. | reverse complement strand
CCTCAACCAGGATTTCACCTTCACGGGGATTATGACTGCATGGTTTTTCTACATATACATGTTTTCCTGCCTGCATGGCCAGCAGGGCTGCTGGTGCATGCCAGTGATCGGGTGCCGCAATGACCATGGCATCAATATCTTTGCTCTCAAGCGATTTGCGGAAATCAACGAAACCTGTTGGAACCAGTGACTGCCGGTCCTTAATAGCCGCCGCACAGGCAACTATGGCCCTAGAATCAACATCACAGAGATGCCCCACTTCACAATTTTTCTGGGCTGAGAAATTTTTGGACAAAGCCTTCCCCCGGGAATTCACCCCCATCATGGAGACAACTATCTTATTGTTTGCCCCAATGATCCGGCCATAGCTTTTGGCATTGAATCCGGGAAGAATGCCTCCTACTGTTAATGCAGTCGTTCCCATAACCGACTTTCGGACGAAATCTCTTCTTGAATTTCCCATCTGCTGTGTCACTTAGAATGATTATAATTAACTTTCGTCATTTACTCAATTTTTCTACCCGGCAATTGCGAAACTGCTTTTTTTATGACAGACTCCAGGTCGACAGGCAGACCATTGTTGGCTTTAGAAAGATCAGCTGCCTCCATAAATGCTAGTATTTCAATTGTTTCCTCCTTTTTTACGGGAACAATTCCAGTTTCAAAAAAGTTGATGATCTGTTTCAGGAGCGGATTGTATCCTCCATAACCTCCGAGTACACGGATGGCCTTTTCACCATAGACCGTGCCACCGTAATCGAGTTTACCTTTACGGAGGCCCCTGAACGTACCGATCCTGTTGTCGGTCCAGGTGCCTGTAACCACATCACAATCCTCATTTGACACCCTTACCACACTCTTACACCCGGTGCCCATCAGGGTAAAAAGTGTTTCCACACCATGAATTCCGTACCAGAAGAGGTCGGGGTGAGTCTTCTCCAGCTTGGCGGGGCTGTAGGTTTCAGCTCCAAGGACCTTTCCGATATTTCCGGAAAGGATCTCCTCAATCCCGGTGATGTACCGAAGGGAGGAGCTTGAAAAAACTGGAACACCATATTTTTCTGCGAACCCGAAAATCTGCAATGCATCAACAAGTGAGGCAGTCATAGGCTTGTCGATAAACATCCTCTTTCCTGCCCTGATAACCGGTAATGCCTGCTCAAGGTGCAACCTGCCGTCGTTTGTCTCAAGCATTACCACATCGGAAGCAGCAATAAGTTCATTCAAAGAGCCGACAATTCCGACTCCCAGTTTCCGGACCTCATCGGTGTACCCGGGTATTCTTTCAGTACTGCTCAAAATATCACGGCTCCCGAATGGATAGGCAGCAACAACCCTGTACCCGGCAAATTCCATTCCTGCGTCAGGATTGTTCAGTGCTTTTGTAAAAGCGACGCTGTGCGAAGTATCCAGGCCAATCATGCCAATTCTTTTTCCGGTGCCTGCTACAGGCTTGCCATAGGCTTCCAGTGTGCCTGCAGCTACTCCCAGTCCCAACCCTCCTAAGACGGTTGTCCTAACAAATTTTCGCCTGCTGCCAGTTTCCATTTTATCTTCAGGTTTATTCTTTTATTGCTTCGATCAGACCCATTCCAACCAGCCATCATCAGGTTTCATTTTTTGACCTGGTTTGGACAGTGCCATTTCTCCCGGAAAACAATTTAGCCAGGGCAAATCCTACAAGGAATATGACAATAGTTCCGAAAACAACTGTCAGGTTCGCATGAAAAGGACTTTTGAATGCCAGCAAATGCCCGGATGTAAAATATACAGGAGACAAACTCATCCAGATGATCAGCAAGGCTCCTAAAACTACACCAATTGCAGCATCAATGCTTCGGACATTTTTTGAGAGGTATCCCAGTAAAAAAAGACCGAGCATGCCTCCGCTGAAAACGGATGCCAGTCCCCACCAGGCATCCAGTACACTCTCAATCCCTACCAGGGCAAGTGCAATCAGGATGCTCAGCACTCCGAAAACGAGGGACGAAACATAGAGAATCCGCATCGACGTATTTTCATTCGCCTGACTGTTGACATACCTTTTGTAATAATCGGACAGCACAATTGTTGCCGTGCTGTTCAGGCTGGTGGCAACTGTACTCATTCCGGCTGCAAAAATGGAGGCAATCAGCAATCCGGTGATCCCGGAGGGAAGACCTGTTGCGATAAAATAGGGGAATACCTTGTCCCCGTTGCCAGGACCGGTAAGTTCGGCGGGCAATAGCCCGGGACTCGCTTGGTAATAGGCAAAAAGTGCTGTTCCAATGTAGAAAAACAGCACGGAAACTGGAATATAAAGCAGGGAACCAAACAAGGCAGAGGATTTTGCACTCTTCTCTGAGCTGGTTGTCATGTACCGCTGAACAAAATTCTGGTCAATCCCATAGTTCTGAAGATTCATGAAAAGTCCGAATGCCAGTACCACCCAGAAGGTCGAATCACGAAGGCTCAGACCGAAACTCCCAAGGCTGAATTTGTTGTTTGCCGCGGCGATTTCAAAGATCTGCCCCGGCCCTTCTGGCATCGAAAATGTCAGAATGATGGCACAGACAACAGCCCCTGCAATCAGGATAAACCCCTGGACCGCATCGGTCCAGATAACCGCCTGGATGCCTCCAAGCATAGAATACAGGGTAACGGCTACACCCGTGCAAATTATTACTGTTCTTACATCCCATCCAAACAAGGCGTTCAATGGCAAAGCCAGGAGCAAAAGAATAGCGCCAGTTCGCATAAGCTGGGTAAGCACATAGCAGGAGGAGGCATAAATGCGTGCCCACGGGCCAAAACGGACCTCCAGATAGTTGTACGCCGAGATATTTCCAAGCCTGCGGTATAGGGGAACGAAAAACCTGTATGCCAGGAGGGATGCGACAGGAATTGAAAGACTGAAAACAAAGGCGTTCCAGTTAGACATATACGCTTTCCCGGGCAGCGCCAGAAAACTGATGCTGCTTACAAAAGTGGCAAAGATAGACATACCTACAACCCAGGAAGGTATCTTGCCACCCCCGGCAGTGAATTGGTCTGACGTACGGTTTTTGGAGAAAAAGCTGGCACCCAGGAGCACATTCCCAAATGTCAGAACAACAAAGACAAGCAGATCAAGAAAAGGAAGTTTCATTGTGGAATTACAGGTTCTGAGATGAATAAAAAAAAATGTAAATCAGTCAAAACATGCAATTAATGATAGTACATCTTATTATCATTTAATTTCCAGTCACCGGTATCCTGAACCTTTGAATACACCCTGAGCCTGGCGTCCCCCTCTTTTTCAATAAACTCCATCCTGACAGCATGAAAGCCCTTTTTCAGGGCAATGGCACCTGTCCCCTCTCCTTTTTTCAGGTTTTTGTCGCTTACAACTAACTGGTTATCGACGAACAAACGACAGGCGTCATCAGCCCTGACGCGGAAAAGAAAGAAGTTATCCTGCTCCGCCCTGATATATCCGGTATAAACCAAACCCCAGTTATCCGGCCGTTTGGCGATATCCGAAACCTGGAAATCAGTCGAAACCCCTTTGGTTATGGCTTCAAGTTTTGTGAAATCGGGTATTTCAGTCCAGCTTCCTTCAAAATAACTGTATTCAAGCCCTTCTTTGGGATTGTCCAGATCTGTTGCCTGGCTGAAGGTTGTTTTTTCAATGGTACGGTTCTCAGGAGAGGAACATTCGTTTTTCTCATTCACCAGGTAGAAAGAAAGTTTTGCAGTCTGGTTAATCTCAATGGGATCCAGGTAAGGCTGATCACCGGAATTATTGTTGCTGTACCGGATTTTCAGGTTGGAGAACGGATTGTTGAACGGAACAGTGGTGGTTTCTGTAAAAATATCTGTCTCCCTTTCCACAAAGGATGTGCGGGTTGGCTTTACTTCAATCTGGTATTTTCCTGAAAGGGCGAATTCCTTGTACTCCGGATTATCGTATTTCAGCTGCCAGTCAAACAGCAACAGGTCGATGGTGGCATAGTCAAGTGGCTTGGAGGAAGCCATTGGAACTTCTATTACCCGCGTACTTCCAGGTTCTGCGGAAAGCTGAATGGCGGAATTTTTAATCTGAAGCTGGTGGTGATGGAAGAAATTAATGGTGATATTGAGTTTGGATTTTGTAGGATTCTCGAAAGAGAGGTAAAGGGTTCCATTGGTGAACTTTTCTCCCTTGTTGCACAGCAGGATGTTGTTGAGACCAGAATTTTTGATCAGTGGTTTTGCCAGTTCAGCTGTCTTGTCATTGGCAATGTCGTGCGGAAGTATGCCATCCAGGCGGAGATTGGCCATCACCGGACCGTTGTCTGCCATTGTGATCCAGGAGATATGGTCAAATTCGCCGAAGTAATTTCCGCGCGAAGCACTGCCCGCACCTGTTGTGGAAAGAATGTAATAGTTAGAACCATTGTGTTCGGCCTGGTGATAATGATGTTCATGGCCTGCTATGACGGTATTCTTCCTGCCATTCAGGGCTTTTTCAATTTCCTGGAATCTGCCGTGGGTATCATAGGTCCAGATGGGATGATGCATAAGGACAAAAGTCCATCTTACTGAACTGTTCTTTTGAATTGCCTGCAGAGCAAAATCTGTCTGAGCCTGGGTCAGGTTGTAATCGTCATCGTCGTTGCTGTCCAGAATTACAAACAGGGTATTCTTGTAAGTGAAGCTATAATAGCGCTTGCCGTAGCGCTTCTCCCACTCTTTCTCCATCACTTTGTTTGTAATATCGTGATTTCCAGGCAGATAAAAATAGGGCATTTTAAGGCCGGATATGGTTTCGTTAACCTCTGCCCATTGCCTGCTTATTACTGCGGTATCTGTGGTATAACCGGAAATGAGGTCGCCGACACTCAGCACAAATTCTGGTTGCATGAGGTTTAGTTTATTTACTGCATCCTCAAAAACCCCGGGACGGTTGCCCCCGTTCCTGTCGGAGACAATGGCAAACTGAAAATTTTCAGGATTGTTGTTGAAATTCAGATTGGTCCATGGCTTCTTGCCGGTAGTTACATCAGTCTTGAATTTTTTGGACTGACCACACGCAGAGAGTAATATTACAATCACAAGGAGGTAAAAAAGATTTTTTGCTTTCATATGGCAAAATGTTGTTAGTTAAAGTAGTATGAGCATATGTGTTGAACCGGTACCCTGGTGAACACAACAGAGAGTACCGTGAGATTGATTGTTAACAGCAGGATGAAGATAGGAATTATTTTTTTCAGAAATACCGGCGAAAAATAGAATGCCTGTAAAAATTCAGGAAAGAGTAAGCGGTTAAAAATTTTCGAAGACTCCAAGTCCAAACAGCGCAAAATCATATCTTACCGGATCATCCCTGTCCAGCAGCCGAAGGTTTAGATCCAGTTCCGAGAGTGCTTTTGAATCATTTTGCGACCTGGATACCAGTCCCAGTTTCCTGGCAACATTACCGGAATGGACATCCAACGGACAAGAAAGCTGGCCCGGCCTGATCTTTCTCCACAGGCCAAAATCAACTCCACGATTGTCCTGCCTGACCATCCACCTCAGGAACATGTTAATTCGTTTTGCTGATGAACCTTTGGACGGATCAGATATGTGCTTGCCGGTCCTGGCTGGATGTGGCAATGAAAAAAACACTTCCCTGAACTGAGTGATCGCCGGCTGGGTGGAATCCTCTGAAACGTAGGCAGAAAATAAAGCCTCCAATCCTCCATGATTCAGGTAAATATTCTTCAGTGATCGGATGAAATAAACAAGGTCAATCTCATTGAAGGTCCTGTGTACAAAGCCCTTTAACCTTTCCAGGTCTTGTTCAGTGTGATTGAGGACAAAATCACCGGGAGAGTTGTCCATCAGCTTCATCATGGAGGCTGCATTTTTGATGATGGTAGTCCTGCCTCCCCAGGCAATGGTAGCGGTAAGAAAACCTGAAATCTCGATGTCCTGTTTTAAATCAAACCTATGGGGAATAGAGACAGGGTCTGTCTCTATGAATTCAGTGGTATTGTACCTGAGGACCTTTTCGTCCAGAAAGTCTTTTAAGTCCGGGAGAAGTTTATTCACGTTCCAAGGGTATTTCAAGGCAAAGCTAACTCAAATATGGAGTTGGAACATCATTTTATCTGACTTAGTTACTCTCAGGTTGCCTGGAGAGAAAAACGTGAAACCGGGAGGTTAGGCTGTTGAAACGAGAATGCCACGTCTAAGTTATAAAAGTGGTGACAAATTTGATGTAAAAGCCGGATCAGGTGTCCAGAATTCAATTTTGGCAAAGGTGTTCAACCGGGAGTCAATGGTTCATATCCCCTGAACGTCCTTAATATTCCGGAAACTTGATATTACAATTTGTTGTTCATTTTCAGCGTATCCCAACCAGGAAAGGCAGGGATCGATATGGCTGAAACATTCGACATCCATTTTCAGCAAATTGGCAATGGGCTTGTATAAGTCCAGCAGGTAATTCTGGTTTGGAGATGAAATAATCATTCCTATCCGGACTCTTTTCTTGAGTTTAACTGATTTTTTGAAAAACTCTACAAACTCCATGAGGTCCATCCTGTAAGCGATTGCAATGGAGTCGGAAAAATCCATGATCAGATCGTAGGAAGAGTCATACTCCTTGTCTGAGATGAACTGCAGATTTGTCTGGATTACGTCACCTATCTTTATCTTACCCTGAAAGTTGCTGAGGATCAACCTGAGTTCAGGCAGAATTCTGTAAGATGTGAAAGATGGCATAGCAATTGTCGGGTAAGATAATTTCGCTTAGATAATCATTCATTACAAGAAGATCATGAATTGATCCATTCGGCAAAACTAATATCAGTCGGTGGTGCCTTTAGGGTATCTAATGAAGATTAAAGTTAATAAAAATATTGGATTGTAAAATCGATAGCCCTGACTCACATTACCCGTATTTGAGTGGTGTAAAGCAATGGATTTTTATTCGCTGAGCACAGGATTGAGCTGTTCAGATTTGGTCTTTGAGGAGGATTTTGTACATGCCTTGACAGCTTTGTCTTCTGCATCAAATACTACCGAAATAACAAAACCCGGAACCATCCATACACATACACTCCCTTTGCTGATAAGCCTCTTGGAATGGTATTTTCCGCAACGGCTCACGACTTCAGACTTGGACATGCCCTTGATATCCCCCAGTTCCTCGAATTTGTGGCGAAGTGCTCTTCCGGGCAAGTTAACTGCAAGGTAAATAATAAGGTATATTATTAAACCTGAAACCAGGAATGGAATAAGAACATTTGTAATCATAATATTTAGTTGTGTTTTTCCTACTCTTTTGGCTTTTCGGATTGGCCCCGTTTTTTATAGTGGTAGCTGGACTCCACCAATTGATTAATTTCCAACTATATCCGGTTACTTTGTTTAGCGTTATGAATATACTCAAAAATGATTTTTTTTCAGAATAAAAAAATATATATAATCATTTACTTAATTGTCTATGTATCTTATATTTAGGGATTTAGCAATCAATGTAGTCAAAATATGACACCCATATTTGCTTATGAATGCGCAATGAAAAAATCAGGCGATTTCAGTTTTACAAACCGGAGACGAAAAAAAATACTATGTTCCTGAATTTAAGCTATTTAAATTGCGACATTCAATCTTTGATCAAGTGTTTCACCTCAAAAAATTGCCTGTTGTTGTTTCAATCAATGTAGGTAAAACATGAAGTCCTGTACTCATCAAAAGCTTGTTGGCATACATATTCTACATTATGTTGCATATTGATGGAGGGCATTATCTTCACAAAAACGTCGATTTTTCATTGAAGGAAGCATTGAAAAATTCAGAAGAAATGAGAGTTTGCCAATTCTGCAAAGAGTATGGAAACTGTACTGAATTTCAGGCTCCCTCCCTGTCCGCATTTGAATGCTAAACATATTATTCAACCTTTGTGGCCTCCGGTAACCGGGGCGAAAGAAAAATCCCTGGCATGAAACTTATAGAATTATTGAAATAACGAAATATCCGGAATATTAAAGGCAAAAGAGGAAACAGCATTCCCCTTTGATCATATTAATGGCACCAATTTCAATGCAAGTGAGCATTGATCTTTACCCTGCCATTGGGGAAGACTGTAACCGTGCAGGGCACAATAATTTTTTGGGTGGTTACAAAAAATTCAAATGAAAAGGGACCTTCCTCCCTGGCTATCAAAATGAGGGGGTCTTTTAAGTCCAGTAAAAAATTGATTCTGATGTTAATGTTGCCGCCTGGGGTGTAGACTCCCTGGGCATCAAAAGATTCATAATATCCATAACCTGTTTCCAAATGCCAGGGATGGTCTTTAACCACGATAGCCTGGGCTGAAGCCGTGCCTGCCAAAAGGAAGGATAATATGACAGAAACCAAAACAATCTTTAAAGTTTTCATAATGTCTTAATTATTAAATTCTTATGAAAATCGTAATCAACTATCAAATTTAATAAAAGTATTATGAAAAATAGAAGGCACTCAGTGAAACTGCCAATTTATGACATGAACGGTTTAAAGTAAACAACAAGAATCCCTTTTGGGCTGTTGTATCAAGTCAAATTCCACCAGTCATTATCCCAAAGCAGTGTTAACAACCTATTAAACAGAACAATTACTCAGGGAAAAGCTTTGAGTAAATACTTGGCAAATACTATGAGATGGGAAATGGAGAGTCCAGACCCATTCACGCAGAAAACTCCACACTGATAGCAGAAAGAGAAAGTAGCCAGGAATATACTTGTTTGGAATGATCAACAGGCGGGCTTGAATTTGCAGAAAATTGTAAAATGGAATCTGATCAGGAACTCAAGGAATATTTCCAGACAGTCAAAGTACCCTCAAACCTGCTACTCTTTTATGATTTTCGGCAGTGCCGATTTTGAAGTGGAAAAATAGCTCTTTGCCGACATTTTCGGAGCTGCCTTGTAGATAGTTGTATGACTGGTTTTGACGGCAGGCTGAACGAGGGATTTTGAGGCCTGAACCGGATTCTGGCTGGAAGAATAAGTCAGGATAGCAATCATAATACCTGCAAAGGCAAATCCGGCCAATCCCCTTCGAAGAAAGAGTAAGGAATCTTTCATTTTTGGATGATTTTAAGTTTAGGAATACAAAGAAATAAGAACTTCATCACGGAGAACTCTGTGGCCGGCAATAAAGACCGGAAGCACGATATTAAGACCCGGTTCCACTCATGACTCAACTTACATAATGTGAAAATACAACGGACGCACGAATGTGCTGTTGTCTGGTTTTTTATCGTTGCGTAAGGAGGGTTAAACGAAGGAGGTTTTTGGGCTGAAAAGGCATATTGAAATTATTACAAAGCGTTGTTTATTAATGCCTTGCGAAGATACGTCCATCGTTTCAAAACGCCTTTTATTCAAACAATTTTGATTTGACCGCAATTGAACAGTTTATTTAACAGTAATAAAACATGGAATGGCAGACCTGATCAGGTTACCGGTGAAACCTCCTTCCACCTTAGAAATGGCGGAAATTAATAACTATAAAACTGTGTGGAGAAACATTTAAACAAAAATCCGGCAATATTGAAATTCAATATTATCGGATTTTAGATTGAGGTTGAGGTCGATGGCGGATTCGAACCGCCGTACACGGTTTTGCAGACCGCTGCCTAGCCACTCGGCCAACCGACCGTATCGGTGTGCAAATATAGTTTTTTTCTCAAAGAAAACCGGAAGGGAAAAAAAATGAAATTTCAGCGCTCCATCGTTACACTTACAGCTTTGATATGGCCTCCCATCGGAGGCCTTGTCTTAGAGATTTTCACTTTCACCTTTCCTGCTTCCGGGTAGCAAGCATGTATCTTGTCGAGGATACGGCCGGCAACATTTTCCAGCAAGTGGGAGCGCTGATGCATCTCATCCTTCACCAGGTTGAAAATACTCTCATAGTTCAGCGCATCCGGAAGATGATCACTCTTAGCGGCTTTATCACAGTCTGTTTCAATGGAAATATTCACTTCAAACCTGTTACCAACGATGCGTTCGCTCCTGAAATAACCGTGGTAGGCATAAAATTCCATTCCTTCCAGCTCAATAATTCCCATGGTTCAACTCATTTTTATTCGTTCAAATTTAACTCAATTTTTAATAACCGATATTTGTTCTCCAAATAAACAACTCTTGCTACCTTTGCACGGAAAATTTTTAGTTAGTCGCCATGGATCCAATCGTACCAAAAAATTTCATTCAGCAGCAAATCGTTGAAGATCTTGCCTCAGGAAAGAATGACCGTAGAGTTCATACCCGCTTCCCACCTGAGCCCAACGGGTACCTGCATATCGGCCATGCCAAATCGATCTGCCTGAACTTTGGTACAGCCCGGCTATTCGGAGGTATCACCAACCTGCGTTTTGATGATACCAATCCTGCCAAGGAGGAGACCGAGTATGTCGACTCCATCATGGAGGATGTAAGGTGGCTTGGATTTGATTGGGAGGACCGTCTTTATTATGCATCTGACTATTTTGACAAGCTATATGACTTTGCAGTGGAACTAATCGGGAATGGAAAAGCCTACATTGATTTCCAGTCGCAGGAAGTGATAAGTGAACAAAGGGGAACACCAACAAGGCCAGGTACCGAAAGTCCTTACCGCAATACGGATCCGGAGAACAACCTCCGTATTTTTGCGGATATGAAAGCCGGAAAGTACAACGAAGGAGAATGCGTTTTGAGGGCAAAAATCGATATGTCGTCCCCCAACATGCACATGCGCGATCCGCTGATGTACCGTATCCTGAAACAGCCACATCACCGTACCGGCGACAAATGGTGTATTTATCCCATGTATGATTACGCTCACGGGCAATCTGACTATTGGGAAGGAATCACACATTCAATATGTACACTCGAATTTGAGGTACACCGCCCTTTGTACGACTGGTTTGTAGAAGAGCTAAGGGATTCGGACTATCGTCCCCGTCAGATAGAGTTTTCCAGGCTGAATATCACTTCAACGGTAATGAGCAAACGCAAGTTGCTTCAACTGGTCAAGGAAGGGTATGTCAGCGATTGGGATGACCCCCGTATGCCTACCATATGCGGGCTCAGGAGAAGGGGTTATACTCCGGAATCCATACGCAATTTTGCAGATATGGTTGGCATCACCAAAGTGGATGGAGTGACCGATGTTGCACTGCTTGAGTATTGTATCAGGGAAGACCTGAATAAAAGGGCGCAACGCGTGATGTGTGTTACAGATCCTTTGAAAATTGTCATCACCAATTACCCCGAAAACCATACAGAAGAGGTAGACGCCATCAACAATCCTGAAGATGAGAGCATGGGAAGGCGAAAAGTCCCTTTTTCAAAAGTTATTTACATTGAAAGGGAAGATTTTATGGAAGAGCCATCCAATAAATTCTACCGTCTGGCTCCCGGGAAAGAGGTGCGTCTGCGCTATGCTTATTTTATCAGATGCAACGAAGTCGTCAAGGACGAAACGGGCAATATTGTTGAATTACATTGTACTTACGATCCCGAAACCAAGGGAGGCAATGCTCCGGATGGTCGCAAAGTCAAGGCTACCCTTCACTGGGTAGCTGAGGAAGGAGCGATATCCTGTGAAGTAAGGCTTTACGACCGTTTGTTCACCGATCCTGATCCGGATGGACATAAAGACAAGGAATTTCTGGCATTTTTGAATCCCGACTCTCTGAAAATACTCGTGAACTGTTTTGTTGAGCCATTTGTCAAAGGCGCGACCCCACTATCCAATTTCCAATTTGAACGATTGGGATACTTTAATGTGGATCCTGACTCTGCAACAGATAAAATTGTGTTTAACAGGACTGTATCCTTAAAAGACAACTCCAAGAAATAAGTAAGGGTAAGAAGCCTTTGCAAAAACAGCACCCCCTGCAGAACGCTATTGTCCTGCAGGGGGTGCCGTTTTATCAGGGGAGTAAAACTACTTCACATCGCTTTGGGTCTGCAGTTGCAATTTCCTCAGTTTATTCCTTGTATAGAAGAAAGTGAATATCGCTGCACTCCAGTTTGCAAAAAAGATTCCCCACCAGATTCCTTTGGTACCCCAGCCATAATGGACGGAAAGGAGAAGGAAGAGGGGCAGGGGCATCAGGAACTGCCTGTAGGATCCGACAAAGATGGCATACATGGGTTTTTTGATCCCCTGCAGGGTAGAGACGGAAATATTCAGGAATATATAGGCACAAAAGAAGAGCACACCAATTTTGAGGTATTCCTTGCTGATCCGTATGACCTCCGGATCGGTGGTAAAGAACCTGATCAGAGGTTCAAGAAAAAACAGGACCCCAACAATCCCGATCGAGATGATGGTAAGCCCATAGATGATATTGAGTTTCCATGACTGAAACACCCTTTGGGGAAGTCCGGCACCCAGGTTCTGCGCTGCAATTGTCAGGGCCGCGATATTCAGTCCAATGGTAGGCAGCAGGATCAGTTGTTCAATCCTGGTAGCAATTCCGTAGCCGGCAACCGCCTCCTTGCCGAATTTCCCGGCGAAATAGGTTATTACAAAAATCCCGATGGCAACCGTCATCATATTCAGACTTGCCGGCAATCCTTGCTTAAAAAGTTCCAGAAAATATTTTTTGTGCGGTATCCACTCTTTCCAGGTTACCCCTTCCATGATCTTCTGTTTTCTGACCCTGTATACCATGTAAAAAGTACCCATTACCTGGATTAGAACGGTAGCGAGTCCAATCCCGAAAACCCCCATGGCAGGGACTCCAAGTCCTCCATACAGAAACCATGGATCCATAATCACGTTCAGAAAGAATCCCACCACCAGAAAATTCCTGTAGGTCTTTGTATCTCCCCTGGAGGTCAGTGAAGCGTTAAGGATGCTGTTCAGCAGGAAGAAAAACGTTCCTGAAAGGATGATATTCATATAACTCACTGCAATATCAAGGTAGTCGTCCTTTGCCCCGAGCAATTTCAGCAAGTGGGGGGCCAACCAGATTCCCAAGGCAGTAAGGACAATGGCATTGAAGACCGACAGTGTGACGGCCTGGATGGCATAGAGCCTGGCCTTATCTTGCCTTCCCTCACCCAAAGCATGGGATACAAGGGCTGTAGTACCTGTTCCCATTCCAATCCCTACGGAAAGGATGATAAAGAACACCGGAAAGGAGAGCGACAAAGCTGCCAAAGCAGTGGTAGAGACCAATCCCCCGTAATAGGTGTCCACGACATTGAACAAAGTATTGAATATCAACCCGATGCTTGAAGGCAAAGCGATTGACCGGATCAATCCGGGAAGCGGTGTTGTTGTAAAATCTTTAAGCATACCTGGGTGCTTTTCTATTCGAATTTATGGTCCTGTCAGGAGAAGCAACAAGTATCATCCTAAGAAGAATATATTGTTGAAAATTAACGTGATATAATTTCCGGCTTATCAACCTGCACTTTAAGCTGAGGTAACAGAATAGTCATACGAAAAAATCGTGTAAAGGGTTCTGAAGATGAATATTTAGTTCACAAATCATCATTATTAGACAATAGAATTGTAATTTTGAGAAACGGAACAGACATGACCGACTCCGGACATAAGGGAATTAATATTCGGGCAGGGGATATTTCGGGTATCCAGAAAACCTTTTCGGATAAGACGGCAATCGGTCTGAAAACACGAAAGGAGAAAAAATGAAGCTATCATTTAAAATTGACTATCAAACGACCTGGGGAGAAACTATTTTCATTTCCGGATCAACTCCTGAATTTGGGCAATGGGATCCGAGCCGGGCTTTGCCTTTGAAAAATCAATTCCCTGGTGAATGGCAACTATTTACCGAATCAGAAACGGACGAACTAGAATACAGGTATCTTTTGCAGAACAGCGAAGGAAGTTTTATCCCTGAATGGGGTACCCCACGAAAAATATCTTTCAAAAAGATAAAAGCCGGGGAGATTCGCCTAAGGGATTTTTGGCGCAGTGCATCGGACCCTGAGAATGCCCTTTATTCCTCTGCCTTCCAGAATTTGCTTCTGAACAGAAAACCATCCTCCGGAAGGATAAAGCAAAATGCCTCCTCCAAAATCCTGAGAATACAGCTGCACACCCCCGCAACAGATCCAAGATACAAAATTGCCATTCTAGGCACCGAACCCCACCCGGGTGAATGGGAGGAGACCAACGCACTGGTAATGGATGATTCCACAGCACCGCTTTGGAAAATTGACCTGGATGCAACCAAATTAAAATTCCCGCTTCATTACAAATATGTCATATTTGATCCAGAAAACCAGAGGATTATAGAATGGGAAGAGGGCAGCAACAGGGTCATCAGGGATTTTGTTTGTGATGCTGAGAATTCCCTGAAAGTGCATACCGATGAAAAATTCAGACAGAATACCTGTCAGTGGAAAGGAGCAGGAGTAGCTGTACCGCTGTTCTCCCTGCGAACTGAACACAGCGGAGGAATAGGGGAATTCACGGATTTATACCAGCTGGTCGACTGGGCGAAGAAGTGCGGATTGAAACTGATCCAGCTGTTGCCTCTCAATGAAACTGTGGCAACGCACTCGTGGATTGACTCCTACCCATACAAGTCCATATCAGTAATGGCGCTGCATCCCGTATTTCTCAATATCACCAAAATTGGTGTATTGGATGAAGAGAGCCTGATGGTGGGATTTATCAAGACTCTTTCCAGCTTTAATTCCCTGGAGTCGGTCCATTATGATGAGGTCCACAAGGTTAAGTCAAAATTCTTCAAAATAATTTTTGACCAGCAGATGGACCACTTCCTGAAAGGTCAAGCCTTCCTGGAGTTCTTTAAATCAAACAAGGAATGGCTGGTCCCCTATTCCGCGTTCTGTTACCTGAGGGATCAGAATAATACAGCCAATTTCAGGCTTTGGAGAACTCATTCCTCCTACAGCAAAAAAGAGATTGAAGAGCTAACATCGCCCGGCAAGGATATCCATCACGATATTGCCGTGCATTATTTCATCCAGTATCATGCCCACAAACAGCTAAGTGAGGCTGTTGCCTACGCCAGAAACAACGGTATCATTCTGAAAGGTGACATCCCGATAGGAATCAGTCCGAACAGCGTGGAGGCATGGACACAACCGGAATTATTCAACCTGACTCAACAGGCAGGTGCTCCCCCGGATGATTTTGCCAACCAGGGTCAAAACTGGGGTTTCCCAACCTATAACTGGGAGGTCATGGCAAAAGATGGTTACCAGTGGTGGAAAAACAGGCTAAAACATATGTCCCGTTATTTTGATGCCATCCGCATAGATCACATCGTGGGTTTCTTCCGGATATGGGAGATTCCTGCGCAGCATATCTTCGGCACAATGGGTCATTTCAACCCGGCTCTGCCCTTTTCGAGAGATGAAATCATCGACCGTGGCGTTGCCTTCAACGAGGAGAGATTTACCAAGCCGTATATCCGGGATTATTTCCTTTGGGGGCTATTCGGGGAATTTACAGAAGAGGTGAAGAATAAATATCTGTCGGAGTATGAACCTGGCAAATTCAACCTGAAATCAAATTTTGCAACGCAACGGCAGGTTTGGGATCATTTCGAATCCAAACAGGGAAAAGAACAACTCAGCGGCAAAGAGAGCCGCATCAGGGATGGGCTTTGTTCCCTGATCGGTGAGGTTATTTTCCTGCGCGACCCGGTCAAGCCAACCCATTTCCATCCGCGGATTGCCTTTCACGACACCAATTCGTACATGAACATGGGAGATAACAACCGATATCTGCTGGACGAATTGTATATTGAGTACTTCTACCACCGGCATAATGATTTCTGGAGGGAGCAAGCCCTGAAAAAATTGCCGGCCATCATAGAGGCCTCCGACATGCTTGTTTGCGGGGAAGATCTCGGAATGATACCGGACTGTGTTCCGGGAGTGATGAAAAATCTTGGAATACTAAG
Organism: uncultured Tangfeifania sp.; assembly: GCA_964506325.1. Taxonomy (GTDB): domain Bacteria; phylum Bacteroidota; class Bacteroidia; order Bacteroidales; family Prolixibacteraceae; genus CAINVV01. Next base: position 20,408 of record CAZDLO010000029.1, on the reverse strand, counting down.
CCTTGAAGTACAAAGGATGCCAAAAGACCCCAAGATTGAATTCCTGCATCCCTCTGATGCTCCGTATCTTTCTGTCAGCACCACGTCAACCCACGATACTTCAACCCTGCGTGGCTGGTGGGAAGAAGATGCAGGTAAAAGCGAACTGTTCTTCAGGACAATCATGGGAAACCAGGCCACTTTCAGCAGGATGATGGAGCCATGGCTGGCCAGGGATATCATACTTCAACATTTCTGGTCGCCCGCAATGTGGACCATTTTCCCGATCCAGGATCTTCTGGCCATGGATGAGGAGCTTCGCAGGCAGGACTTTGAAGCAGAGAGAATCAATATTCCGGCCGTAGCACAGCATTACTGGAGGTACAGGATACACATCACACTTGAGAAATTGGCCAAGGCGAATAAATTCAACAGTGAACTGTATCGGATGATTACACACTCGGGACGATAATAACCGAAAAATTTCTCCATTCACCGATTATCCGGAAGGGTTGGCCGATTTCCGCTTCGTAAATGACAGACAGGAAACTACATTTGAATCAAGATTTAAAATTCATTGTCTCACTTAACACATTTTGCCATGAATATTATCAACGATCCAAATGAAAGCCCAAATCCAAAACCGGGATTTGAAAATTTCAGAAGACGCCACGGCTCTGATTCCAGAGTCCTGCTGGGAATCCTATTTGTCATAATTGGTGGTATACTTGTTCTAAACAACCTGGATTTACTGCCATGGAATTTGACCCACATACTTATCAGCTGGCCTATGCTTCTGATAGTCATTGGCTTGTATAATTTGAACCGCAGGGAAAGCCGGGCAGGAATCATCCTTGTCACGATTGGGGCCTTCTTCATGCTCCCCCGGATATTAGATGTTCCTGATGACTTCTACCACAATTTCTGGCCCCTGGTTTTTGTAGTAATCGGTTTGGTATTTATCCTTCAATGGAAAAAATCGACTCCAACACCTTACAATGGAGAAGTAAATAAAAATGACATCCTGGACGAGACGGCAATTTTTGGCGGAAGACACATGTCCCTGGTCTCCGACCAGTTCAGGGGTGGTAAGATCACCAGCATTTTCGGCGGATCAAGGATCAACCTTCTCTATTGCAAACCTGTGGACGGATGCGTCATCGACGTTGCCACCATCTTTGGGGGAACAAAGATCATAGTTCCGGAAAACTGGAATGTAAAGACAGAAGTTGTCTCTATCTTCGGTGGTTTCGAGGACAAGCGTGGAAATTCAGTCATCTCACGTGTTGACCAGACAAAAGTTGTTGTCATCAAGGGAGCTGCTATCTTTGGCGGCGGCGAAATAACCTCCATGCCTTAACCCTGATATGGAGAGACCAGGCATCATAAACAGCTACTCTGTAGCATTTTACTGGATTGTTCCGATCCTTTTGGGTATCCTTCAGGCCAGTTTCAACATCTACTTCGAAATCCTCCCCTGGGGGATTTCGTTGATTGATGGCATGTTTTACGGGTTTCTCCTGGGAGCTTTTGGCATGGCGATCTGGTTTGTTGTCAGGTACAACAGTCCGGAGGAAAAGCCCATCTCGCAGCTGCTGTCAACACATCTTGCCGCTGCCATTATCCTCTCCCTGGCCTGGGTCTACAGCTCACAGTTCATCACCCGTCTGTTGCTTGCCGACCCCTCTTACATCGTTTACCAGGAAAATCATCTTACGACAAGGATTTTTATCGGGGTGTTTTTTTATGTCCTGATGGCGGCATTTTTTTACTTATACCTCCTTTACCAGAAGAACCGTGAAAAAACTGACCGTGAAAATGAGCTTAAGCAGGAGGTTAGGGAAGCTGTCCTCAGGGCATTAAAATCTCAGATCAACCCCCATTTTCTATTCAACAGCCTGAACTCGATCGCCTCACTTACCCTTTCCAACCCTGAAAAAGCACACGAAATGGTAATCGCACTTTCGGATTTTATGCGCTATTCCCTTCGCAAAGAACAAAATGAGCTGGTATTCCTGTCAGAGGAGATCAACCACATCCGGCAATATCTGCAGATTGAAAAAATCCGGTTCGGAGATAAAATGACCTATTCTTTCGATACGGAACCTGAATGCCTTGAATGCCAGATACCGACTTTGCTGCTGCAGCCCCTTTTCGAAAATGCCGTTAAATACGGCGTTTATGAAGCTTCTGAACCCATTGAAATTGCACTCACGGCAAGGATGGAGGGCAGCCATACGGTCCTGACCCTGACCAATAATTATGATCCGGATGCAGCCACTGTCAAAGGAGAAGGCATCGGACTGAAGAATGTTGGTGAGCGCCTCCGGCTTGTATACAACAGCAGCAACCTGTTGAATATAGCAGACCGGGACGGAAAATTCACAATTACGATTTTTCTGCCCTGCGAAAGAGAGGGGAAAGGATGAATGGGCAAATGTGCAAATGTGCAAATGTGCAAATGTGCAAATGTGCAAATTAACGGAAGTGCTGCAAATTGCAAAAGACGATTAGGGCAGACAGGTAATAAAAATATACTTATATGACGTTGATTATCATAAATATAGCTTCATTTTTAAGTCTGGGGCTCTGGAAGTTTAGCTCGTCCGGGCTCTGCCCTGCTTCAATTTGCACACTTGCATATTTGCACATTTGCACATTCAAAATTCATACGCTATGACCAAAATCAAAGTGTTAATAATAGATGACGAGCAGCTTGCAAGAGATCTTCTGAAGAGTTATCTCGCCAAAGATTCAAGGCTGGAAATTGTTGGTGAATGCAGCAATGGGTTTGAAGGGATACTGGCCATCAACGAATTAAAACCCGACATGGTTTTTCTTGATATACAGATGCCAAAGATCACCGGATTTGAAATGCTTGAATTGCTCAATGATCCTCCGGTTATTATTTTTTCGACTGCCTACGAAGAGTTTGCCATTCGCGCCTTTGACGCCAACGCAGTCGACTATCTGCTGAAACCCTACCCGGCAGAAAGGGTCCAGGCGGCTGTCGGGAAAGCGCTTTCGCGCATACAATCCGGGACCGGATTCAAGGAGGAGCTTGAGAGTCTGGTACATTCCAGGGAAGAAAACAACGAACTGCTTTCCAGGATAGTTGTAAAACTGGGGACTAAAATCCGGATTATCCCGGTCGACACCATCGAATATATTGAATCTGAAGATGACTTTGTGATGATTTACTGCAAGGAGGGCCATTTTCTGAAACAGAAAACGATGAAATATTTTGAGACACATCTCGACCCAAAAAAATTCCTCCGCATTCACAGGTCATGCATTGTTAACACAGCCCAAATTGCCGAGATACAGCAATATGGAAAAGAGTCCTGGATATTGCTGACGAAACAGGGGACCAAACTGAAAATAAGTAAATCCGGCTACCTCACACTGAAACAGTTCCTTTCATCCGAAGCGAACGGTTAATATTCCCAGAACAAAAAGACCGGAGAGATCCGGTTTTTTATTTTTATTTTTGGCGGAATTCTTTTCTTTTGTTCAAAGCCAACTGATGGTTCATACATGCCAGCTCTCGAAAATTTTTTTACCGCTATAGACTCCCGCATTCATCCTTTCTTCCTATGGACCGGATTGATTGTTTTGTTATCCCTTGGCTTGTGGGGATTGGTCAGCCTGGCGAAAAGAATGCGGACTTCACCTTCCAAGGGAAGGAAACTGACTTTGAAAGAGAGGCTGAGCAGGCGAAGAGTCTGGCTAATTATCACCGGGGACAGGAAAAGGAGGCCTGACTATGTTACCATGGCCATCCAGAATTGTGGGATCCGTCCCGTGGACCTTCAGGCTCCGTGCATTGTTTTCAAACGATGGAACAGCGAACGTAAATTCAGGATTAATTCCTTCGGAGGAGTGGATGATTTTCCGATGTGGCTGGAGCCCGGCTATGAGGCCACCTACAGGATTGACCTGAACCAGTTCTACGATCGGGTTCCCCCATTGCGGAGGGCCTGCAGGCTGAGTGCAGAAATCAGGGAAGTCTCAGGAAAAAAATTCATTAGTCAAACAATCAGAATAAAGCTGATATAAAATATGAGAAATTGGACTTTCAGGGATTCGGATTTTGCCGGCTTTCCCGTCTATTCCGGAGATGATCTTGGTGTGAACCAGGTGGAAGGGAAACTGAAAGTCAGGTTATGGTCTC
>CAZDLO010000029.1:9511-16245 GCA_964506325.1 uncultured Tangfeifania sp. | reverse complement strand
CCGACCGCCCGTGAAGTTTTGTTTCGCCTGTATAAATCAGCAGATGAAAAAAAAGCCCTTGAAACTGTTTCCCTGGAGAAATCCTTTTCAGGAACATGGGCGGCCCAACTTTCAGGCAATTACGAAGGATATTTGTATACTTTCCAGGTATGTGATGAGAAAGGATGGTTAAATGAATGCCCTGATATCGATGCGAAAGCCACCGGTGTTAACGGACTGCGGGGGATGATCATCAACCATTCCCTCACAGATCCGGAAAACTGGGAAAATGACCGGCGCACGACAGTCACCTGCCCGACCGACATGGTGATTTATGAACTGCATGTAAGGGATTTCACTGTTTCCCCGGATTCAGGAGTTCATCACAGGGGCAAATACCTCGGACTGACTGAAACGGGAACAATTTCCCGGGAGGGTTTGCCGACCGGTATTGACCATCTCAGAGAACTTGGAATAACACATGTTCACCTGTTACCTGTCGCTGATTTTTATACGGTAGATGAAACCCAGACCTATCCGCAGTACAACTGGGGCTACGACCCATTAAACTTCAACACCCCAGAAGGTTGGTATTCCACCAATCCCTACGACGGGTATACCCGGATCAAAGAGGTTAAAAGCATGATTCAATCACTTCACAGTCTAAATCTTGGAGTGATAATGGATGTCGTTTACAATCACTCGGGGTTAATCTTTGATTCGTGGTTCAACCAGCTTGTACCCGGTTATTATTACCGTCAGAGGGCAGACGGGACCTTGTCTGACGCCAGCGGTTGCGGTAATGAGCTGGCCACGGAACGGGAGATGGTCAGAAAATTCATTGTTGATTCGGTTGCCTGGTGGGCAGAGGAATACCATTTCGATGGATTCAGGTTCGACCTGATGGGTATCATTGATATCGAGACCATGAATCAGATTCGAAAAAGGCTCGACCTGATCGATCCGAACATCTTCCTGTACGGGGAAGGCTGGATTGCAGCTGAATCTCCGTACCCGGACAGTCTGCGGGCAACCAAACTCAACACACCAAAGCTGGAACGGATCTCATCCTTCTGCGACGATATCCGTGACGGGCTGAAGGGAACTCCGTTCAACCGGTACAGCATCGGTTTTATCAGTGGTCTGACTTTGCGGGAAGAGAAGGTCAAATTTGCCATCGCAGGTGCCATCCAACATCCCCAGATCTTCTATGATTATGTCGAATCCTCCCGTCAGCCATGGGCCAATACCCCATCCCAGTGCATAAACTATGTCTCCTGCCATGACAATTACACCTTATTCGATAAACTTCAGTACTCCTGTCCGGAGTCATCCATGGAGGATACAGAGCGAATGACGCGACTGGCCATCGGCATTTTACTTACTGCACAAGGAGTACCTTTCCTTCATTCTGGGGTAGAAATGCACCGGTCCAAAGGCGGCCACCATGATTCTTACAGGTCTCCGGATGGAGTGAACCAGATGGAGTGGAGCAAAAAAGCCCTGTTTGGTGACCTTGTCCAATTTACAAGGGATTGTATCGAACTGCGCAGGCAGCATCCCGCCTTCAGGATGAATGACAGTGATATGGTCAGAGAAAAACTCTCCTTTTTCCAGAAATATATACCGGGAGTAATCGCTTTCCAATTGAAAGACAATGCCAATGGTGATCCCTGGAAAAACATCGTTGTGCTGTTCAACGGCAACAATTATTCCGTTGAGTATGAAATACCTGAAAAGAGATGGCTGATAGTGGCGCAGAACGGTGAAATCCAACCCCACGGAATGGGACATGTCACCACGGCCAAAGTACGGCTTCACCCTGTTTCCATGATGGTCCTTGCGGAAGAGTAACATGTTATGGAAACAAATCAGAAAGCGCCTAGCAGCAAATTGATATCCGTATCAGAAATGGAAAGCATTTTCGCGATATCCCTGTTGGTCAGAATACCGTTCAAAAGGTAAACCCCCTCACAGAAACCGCGGTTGCCCTTGATGTATTCAGTTACTCCTCCGGACTGGCCTATCCCCAGCAAGATTGGAGTGAATATATTGCTTGCGGCAATTGAAGCTGTCCGAGCAACTTTGGATTCCAGGTTGGGAACACAATAATGAATGACCCCGTGAGCCTTGTAGGTCGGATTTTTCAGGGTAGTGATCCGTGACGTTTCAAAACATCCTCCCTGAATGATATTTAGATCGATGATGACAGAGTTTTCCTTCATTCCTTCAACCATATCTTCCGGAACGATCATATTGGGAACCTCATTCATTGGCATGGCACCCAGCACCACCTCTGCCGTTTTAAGTGCCTTCCTGAGTGCCTTCGGGTGAAAAACGGAAGTTGACAGATGCTGACCCAGCCGGGCTTTCAGGTTCATCAGCTTGTAAATGGAATCATCGAATACCTTTACCACGGCGCCCAGCGACATTGCCATTCTTGCGGCCTGTTCAGCAACGGTACCGGAACCGAGAATGACGACTTCAGAAGGTGCTACACCCGTTACTTCACCCAGAATAACCCCTTTGCCATGGATGGAGCTAAGCAGCTCGCTGGCTATGATCATGGAGATATTGCCAACAATTTCGCTGCTGATCTGGACCATCGGGAATACACCATGTTCATCTTTCAGGTATTCAAAGCCGATGGCCGTAACTTTTTTGCGCATCAGCTTCCGAACATAATCTGAAGTCATCAAGGAGAGATAGACCGGCGAGAACAGCAGCTGGTTGCTCTTCATCAACTCAGTTTCGTCACTGTTGAAAGGTGCCATTTTCAGCACTATGTCGCATTGGAAGATTTCAGAAGCATCCTGACAGATTACTGCCCCTGCCTCGGCATAAGCCCTGTCAGAATAATTGGCTTCAATGCCTGCACCCTTCTGCACAAAAACATTGTGGCCATTGGCCACCAGAACCTCAACGGCCTGCGGGGTCAGCGGAACACGGAACTCCACCAGGTTGCCTGTACCCGGGAACCCGATACTCAGTTTGATATTCCGTCTGCCGGGTTTGTACAGCTCCTCCTTGGGAATGAGTTTTTCCTTGGTCCAGACAGAAGCATTCTCCTCGTGGTGGTGGTTCATTTGTTGGTATTTTGATCTTAATTCACAATTCCAGAATTCAGTTAGTCCGGTGATTTTCCCCTTTAGCTGGATTCGATGATCCTGCTCCCTCCTTCAATTTCAGCTATATAAACCTTAATGGTATGGGGAGGGAGTAAAGGGCCAATCAATTCGGGCCATTCAATAAAACAGTAATTATCGCTGAAAAAATATTCTTCGTAACCAAGATCGAAAAGCTCCTCCATACTCTTGATACGGTAGAAATCGAAATGGTATATCTCCCTGGACTGTTCAGTTTCATACACATTTACAAGGGCAAAAGTAGGGGATGTAACGTAATCAATGACCTGCAACTTTTCACAAAGCGCCTTGATAAACGTTGTTTTCCCGGAACCCATCTTTCCGTAAAAAGCAAAAAGCCTGTCGGCCGGATGTGCATCAATGAATTTTTCTGCAACCTGATTTAGTTCGCTTAAGGAGCTGATCTCCGCTTTAAACATTTTGGACAATTAATTCATGCAAAAACCTTCCCGGACTGTCAGCCCCGGAATTTCGAACGCATCTTATTTATAAATCAAAGCTTTCCGGTGGAACCTGTAATTACAAAAATAATCCGTTCACCGGTTTCGTACCTCAATTTTAATCAAAATAATTTGATAAAATTCAGCTTCTGACAATCATTTTTATCTTAATTTTGAAAAAACATTAATACCTGAAATATGAACATCCCATCGGATTTAAAATACACCAAAGAACACGAATGGCTTCGCGTTGAAGGTGATGCCGCCTTTGTTGGAATCACTGAGTTCGCACAGGGAGAACTTGGAGACATTGTTTTTCTTGAAATAGAAACATTGGGGGAAACACTCGAAGCCGAAGAGGTTTTTGGAACCATTGAAGCGGTAAAGACTGTCTCTGACCTTTTCATGCCTGTGGGCGGGGAGTTGCTTGAAATCAATCCGCTGCTGGAAGAGCATCCGGAACTTGTCAATTCTGACCCTTACGGAAAGGGATGGCTGATTAAGGTTTCAGTAAAAGATGCCGGCGAAATTGGCAAGCTTTTGTCAGCAGAAGAGTATTCTTCCCTGCTGGGGGCATAATCCCCTAAAATCAGTCTGAGCCAGAATACCCGGCTCGCTATGAATCCCGCCTTGTGCGGGATTTGTTGTTTCAAAAACATGGAATCAAACACGTAAGCCCCGTCAGATTTCAAAAATTGAAGCTATATTTGTTACCCGGGTTTTTATTCAATGATCTTTCCTGCATTTTTTAATCGCAATATCCGTTTCAAACCGGCTAATTTTCTTTTCAGATAAAATATTCGGGACAGGCTATTGATGGAATAACCATCTGATAATGGCTGATGTTCACAAAATATTAACCAAATAATATCATCATGAAATTGCTTTATGCCCTCGTTCTGTTTTTTCTGTTCACAGGCGGAATTCTCAATGGACAAAATGCCGGTTCCTCACCGGTGGACCTGGTAAATCCCCTGATGGGAAGCGACTCAAATTTCGCATTGTCTAACGGGAACACCTATCCGGCCATTGCATTGCCCTGGGGCATGAATTTCTGGACTCCCCAAACTGCCAAAATGGGGGATGGCTGGATTTATGCCTATGATGCCACTCATATCCAGGGAATTAAACAAACACACCAACCAAGTCCGTGGATCAATGACTATGGGCAGTTTTCGCTCTTTGCCATGACCAATGTGCTGAAAATTGACGGAATGAAGAGGGCAAGCTGGTTCTCCCACAAGGCAGAGACGGTGAAACCCTACTATTACAGCGTCTACCTGGCCGATTATGATGTCAAGGCGGAGGTGACACCAACGGAAAGGGCGGCCATTTTCCAATTTACTTTCCCGGAGAATAAAAATTCCTATATCCTGGTAGATGCTTTCAACAAAGGTTCGTTCGTAAAAATCATCAGGGAAGAAAACAAAATCGTTGGTTATTCGACCAGGAACAGTGGTGGTGTCGCAGCCAATTTCAAGAATTTCTTCGTTGTCCAGTTCGACAGGCCATTTTCGGAAGGTGAGGTATGGAGTGATACCTCCGTCGTAAAAAATATTTCTGAATTGACAGCAAATCATGTCGGAGCGGCCATCCGGTTTGAAACCAAACGGGGAGACATGGTACACGCCAGGGTTGCTTCCTCTTTCGTAAGCATAGAGCAGGCAGAGTTAAATCTCAGGGAGCTGGGCAACAAAACCTTCGATCAGGTATGCAAGGATGGAAGGGAGATATGGAACAAAGGTCTTTCTGCCATTGAGGTGGAAGGAGGCAGTTCCGACCAGGTGCGCACTTTTTATTCGTGTCTTTACAGGACGATGCTTTTCCCAAGAAAATTCTTTGAGGTGAATGCAGAGGGCAAAGTGATTCACTACAGTCCGTACGAGGGAAAAATCCTGCCGGGAATCCTTTACACGGATAACGGTTACTGGGATACCTTCAGGGCAGTTTTCCCCCTGTTCAACCTGATGCATCCTTCACTGAATGCCCAGATCCAGGAAGGTATGGTCAACACCTTCAACGAAAGCGGCTGGCTGCCCGAATGGGCCAGTCCGGGGCACCGCGACTGCATGGTAGGGTCCAACTCCGCTTCTATCATTGCCGATGCCTACCTGAAGGGAGCACGCGGATATGACATCACCAAACTTTACGAGGCAGTGCTGAAAAACAGCGAGCACGAAGGTCCCCTGAATTCCGTCGGACGGAAAGGTGTTGATTACTACAACCGTCTCGGTTACATCCCCTACAACGTGAAAATCAATGAAAGTGCAGCACGTACCCTGGAATATGCCTATGACGACTGGGCCATTCTTCAGCTGGCCAAAGCCTTGAAAAGGCCTCAGAGTGAAATCGACCTCTTTACCAAAAGAAGCCAGAATTACAGGAATCTTTTTGACAAGGAGACCAAGCTGATGCGCGGGAAAAATGAAGACGGCACTTTTCAGAAACCATTCAATCCCTTTAAATGGGGAGATGCCTTTACCGAGGGAAACAGCTGGCATTATACCTGGTCTGTTTTTCATGATATCCAGGGATTGGCCGACCTGATGGGAGGAAGAAAGGAATTTGTTAAGATGCTCGACTCCGTTTTTGTTGTACCACCGGTCTTCGATGCCTCCTACTATCGCCAGGTGATTCACGAGATCCGTGAAATGCAGATTGCCAACATGGGTAATTATGCACACGGCAATCAGCCCATCCAGCACATGATTTACCTGTACAATTATGGCGGAGAGCCCTGGAAAACCCAATACTGGGTGCGGGAGACCATGAACAGGATGTACAATCCCAATCCGGACGGATATTGCGGTGATGAAGACAACGGACAAACATCTGCCTGGTATATTTTCAGCGCCATGGGATTCTATTCTGTTTGTCCGGGTGCAGACCAGTACGTCCTGGGTGCGCCCTTGTTCAAAAAGATCACCTTAACCCTGGAGAACGGGAAAAAAGTTGTTGTCAACGCACCGGATAATTCAGATGAAAACAGGTACATCCAGGCATTGACCGTCAATGGCAAACCATATTCAAAGAACTGGCTTAGCTACTCCGAACTGATGAAAGGGGCCACACTCAACTTCAAAATGGGGGCAAAACCCAACAAATCAAGAGGTACAGGGGAGGAAGATCTTCCCTATTCCTACTCTCTGGAAAAGAAATAGTCCAGGGA